>JAHEAD010000016.1 GCA_019721075.1 Candidatus Sysuiplasma jiujiangense | reverse complement strand
TTGTGGTGCTGTATGCGGTATCCGCGCCTCCTCAGCTCCCTGAACAGGAGGCGTGCGCCCAGCCGTGTTTCGTTCCAGACAGTGTCTATCGCATCCCTCTCCTCTGCTGTGAGCGGTGCCGATGCCTTCCTGCCAGGATGTTTCAGCACAGGATAGCTGCCTGTCCTCCTGTACTGTGCAACCAGCTGCCTCACCCTCCTCGTGGTGACGCCATACTGTATGGCGATGCGTGATACAGACCAGTCTTTCCTGTGGACGATATGATTGCAGATGAAACGGATTTGTGTTTCATTGAGTTTGGCCACAGGGGTTATGTGAGGGGGGTGAAATAATTGTTGTACTCGACAGCATACTGGACTCATGAAAACAATTTAATAAGAAGACCGGGATTAGCCGTTCCGGTATTTTGGGGGATGCGACAATAAGCGCAGTATTTCTGGTGAATGTACCGAAGGGGTGCTGAATACGGCGATGGAGACTTCTGACAAAGGTATATACGTTAGAAAATCCAGCGGCCTTACAAAGGAACTCGGCTCATTTGACTCATTTTCAATGGCACTGATATCTCTTGGTCCCGGTCCGGCCTTTGCCCTTTATCTGGCTGTGCTTTGGCTGCTTCCCGGAACAAATCTCCTTTATGCAACTCTTCTGGGTGCTGTTATCGGCGTTCCGGTCACTGCAGTTTACATCTACATGTCGACCAAGATGCCCAGATCCGGCGGAGAATACGTCTTCGCCTCGAGAAATATGGGAACATTCTGGGGGATAGTGTCGTCAGTTTCCAGACTTGTTAATGCGTCGATATACGGAGGTGTTCTGGCTGTCTGGTTTGTCACTCTCAGCCTTGTCCCTGCGCTTGCCGCCACGGGTTTTATACTCAACAATGCTGCGATGGTCAACCTTGCCAACGCTCTCAGCACGCGTACAAGCATCATAGCAGTGGCCGAAGTGCTTGTGATAATTCTTGCACTGCTCTACATTTTTGTCAAGCCGAAAACAGCATTCAGAATATTCGAGGGTTTTCTGATACTTGAACTGATAGGGCTGATAGTGACGATTGCACTGCTGTTTGCTGCCGGCCCGGTCGGATTCAAAAGCGCGTTCAATTCTCTTGCCACCAAGAACGGTTTCGGCGCCCACTACTACCAAACTGTTCTCAGCGCCGGCACCAAACAGGGATTCGTTTCAGGCTCAAGCCTGTCACAGACAATTCTTTTTGTGCCGTTTATTTTCGCGTTTTATTTCATGTTTATAACATCCCCCAGTTACATTGCCGGCGAATTCACGAGGTCGACCAGAACCATCAGGGCAGGTACATGGATAGCTTATCTCCTTGCGTTTGTGTTTGCGATTCTAATAATCCTGGCATTTGTGTATGCGGTCGGCATTAACTTCCTGAATGCATCTGTCGGTCTGGCTTCGACGGGCAGCCCTGTCTGGAAGTTTACCTCGCTGTTTCCTGGACTGACCACATACCCGCTTGTCGTTGCGAACGGCAATGCAGTTCTTATCGCACTGGTAGATCTGGGCTCGATAGCATGGTATATCGCATGGCTCATACTCGGACTCTACATCTTCTCGCGATACACGCTTGCAATGTCCATAGACAGACTGCTTCCGCTCGGAATGTCAAATGTCGGGAAAAAGTCACATTCCCCCTACCCCGGCATAATAGCGGTAACTGTTATCAGCATGATTCTGATTCCTGTCTACGAGATATTTGAAGGAGGTTTCTACGGGCCGCTCACTTATCTTCTCTTTATACTGCCGATGATAACTGTTGCCCTTACATCCGTTTCCGCTGCTTTTTACGGAATCCATAACAAGGACATCAGGGGTATAGTCATCGGGCTTATTGCAACAATTGTTACACTCGTCTCGGCCGTAGTCCTTTCATTCCTTCCGACAATCGGCCTGGTGGCCGGAACCACTCCGTCTGACATCTCCGACATCATAATAGTGGGCATTTTCGTTGTCTCCCTTGTATGGTACGCTGTCCTGAGATCATATTTCAGGAAAAAGCACGGCATGGACATACGCGCTATATTCAAGCCGTTGCCCCCTGATTGACGCCGCTTCGGATGCAAAAACTATTAATCACATCCTGATCTAAAGTAAAGTGCAGGCCGCCCAGCCTGACATCTAATTTAAACGGTAGCGTACAGAACATGCCGGTACACAAAACAGTCAGACTTTCCAATCAGGAGCTTGCGGATGCCGCTTCCGATATAGTAAAGGCTGCGGAGGCTGAAGGTATCACAATCAGGGTGACCGGCGGACTCGCTGTTTATATAAGGAGTGCTCCCGATGAGAGGACAGTTTCACTGTACGCCAGGATGAACAGGCTCGGGGCAGAAGGACCGGATTTTGGCGACATTGACTTTGTGGGCCTCTCCGGGCAGGAGACGGCTGTTCAGCAGTTTTTCATTAGAAAGGGTTATGATTCCGACAGGTACGTCAATGCCCTCTTCTCAGGTTCACGAAACATGTTCATAAACAGGGAACATGGATTTCATGTCGATGTCTTCTACGATGCATTGTGCTTCAGTCATGATGTAATTATATCGGACAGGAGCAGGAACAGGCTTTGCACAAAATCAGTTACACTGCTACCGACAGATATACTGCTGAGCAAACTGCAGGTCCACAACATAACAAGAAAAGATCTTCTGGATCTGATGATACTTCAATTATGCCATAATTTCTCCACAACAGACGAACCCGATGCAATAAACCTGAATTACGTCTCGTCACTGCTGTCAGATGACTGGGGCTTCTATTTCGATGCAATCAGCAATCTCGCGAAAGTGAAGGATCTTTCCGCCCTGTTGCTGTCGGAAAGGGTTATTGACGCAGACATTCATGACGAAGTGATGCGCAAAACCGATGTGCTGCTCAGCAGCGTTTCTGAATTTCCGAAGACGAAGAACTGGGAGAAAAGATCGAGGAAGGGAACCAGAAAGATCTGGTACAGGGAAGTAGACGAGATTTGAGGAAGTGGTGGCATGAAGAAGGAGACAACTGTTTTTTACGTGACCGACATACATGGTTCCAACGTCTGCTTCAGAAAATTTTTGAATGCAGGAAAGATTTACAATGCGGATATACTGGTGCTCGGAGAAGACATAGGCGGGAAGTCCATCGTTCCCATATTTGAGTCAAGCGCGGGTTACTTCTATTTCAACGGTGACAAAAACATCAGTATAAACGGCGGAGTGGAACTGGAAAAACTGAAGAAGGAAATCTCTGACAGGGGAAGCTACCCGTATGTCACTGCTGAAAGTGACTGGATGGAACTTACCGCCGATCCTGCCAGAATGTCCGCAGTGTTCAACAGACTTATGGTGGAAAGACTGGAGGAATGGCTTGATCTTATGAGGGAGCGTGAGAGGGAACGCCCGATAATAGCAAACATCGGAAACGACGATCCGCCGGATCTGCTTAAGACACTGCAGTCGCACGAGAAGGGCAACCTGTTCGTTCCAGAAGAAAAGGTGGTGCAGGTTGACGGATATAATATCGCCGGTCTGAGCTTTGTCAACATGACACCCTGGAAACTTCCGGGAGACCTTCCTGAGGAAGAACTTCATAAAAAGGTGATGTCGCTGATGGACAGCATGACCGACCTCGATCATGCAATATTGAACTTCCATGCCCCTCCGTATGGAACATCGCTGGATGTCGCCGCGAAACTTGACGATAATTTACGGCCGGTTACAGTTTCCGGCAACGTGCTGACGGAACATGTCGGCTCGACATCCATACGCGAGGCGATTGAACGCTACCAGCCTCTGATGGGGCTTCACGGTCACATACACGAATCAAAGGGGGCCGAAAGGATAGGCAGGACATGGGTTTTCAATCCGGGCAGCGTATATTATTCCGGCACTCTTCAGGGGTTGCTTGTAAAACTGACGGACAACAAGGTTAAATCGTACATTTTTACAAGCGGCTGATGCAATGCGGAATAGCCGTACACAGGCTGATAATACAAGTGCTGCACCGGAAGTGTTGCTGTCCTTGTGACGTTATAAAATGCTCCGATAACCAGAACATGAATCACAGAATTCTTTAATATCAACTGCGGCATCCCATTGTCATGAGACAGATAGATGCATTGAAATCCCCGAGATTCACGCAGGTGTCCACATTCGCAAGGCTGCCAGTCACACGCGATCTGGATGACATTAAGGCATTGTTTGTCGGCATACCGTTTGATGACGGAACAACCTACAGGACCGGTGCGAGGTTCGGCCCCTCCGCGATACGCCAGGGGTCCAGACTTCTGAGGCCGTATAACCCCTTTGTCGGCACGTATCCATTTGACACGCTGAATGCGGCAGACTATGGGGACATAGACATTATTCCCGGTTACATCTCCGATACAATGGAGGTGGTCCAGAAAGAGATATCCGGAATCATAGCGGGTAAAAAGACCATTCCCTACATAGGGGGAGGAGACCACTCGATAACTCTTCCGGTCCTTCGATCAATGCATGGTGAATACGGCAGGGTAAACCTTGTTCATTTTGATTCGCACTATGACTTCTGGGATTCTTACTGGGGTAAAAAGTACACGCATGGCACCTGGCTCAGAAGGGCCGCAGAGGAAAATCTTCTCAAGGATATAATTCAGGTTGGGATCAGGGGTTCCCTTTTCTCTCACGAAGATCTGGAACAGCCTGATAAACTCGGTATTTCCAGTTTTAATATCCGGGAGGTCAAGTACTCGCCCGACAGGGTGCTGAGGCGTATAAATTCCCTCAAAGGAAAAACGTATGTTTCGATTGACATTGACGTTGTCGATCCGGGAACAGCGCCGGGGACGGGAACGCCGGAAATCGGAGGTTTCGGCGGTTTTGAAATACTGGAATTTCTGCGCAGAATGGACATCGATATCGCCGGTTTCGACGTAGTCGAGGTCTCGCCGCCGTATGATGTCAGTGAACTGACTGCCATGACTGCGGCCAATCTGATATATGAAATGATGAGCCTGCAGTCTGCAAGACTTGAAAAGAAGACAAAGCCGGCGCGGAGGTAAAACCTCCGGTACCCCCAGTGAAGCTCCTGCATGGCGGCAGTATCAGGCAGAACCACATTTCCAGGGTGAAATACATAGACATCCAGACAAGAATAAGGAAACTGGCACGAGACAGCGTGATCAGGGCAGAGGAAGAGACCTATTTTTATCCCCGCGGCAGCGGGAAGCTAAAGTTCAACGACAACACAAGCCCGTTTGGTCCTTCGCCGGCAGTCCGTAAAATCATGGATTCCAGGGTAGTTGACATAATAGGCGGCGACGCTGAATCAGGATATTATCCGGATCAAAATGCATCCGAGCTGCGGAAACTGATTGCTGCCAATGAAAATGTTGCGGAAGAGTGCGTTGTCGTGGGTGCAGGTGCAGATGAAATAATAGACATGATTTTCCGGGTATTCGTAAATCCCGGGGATGTTGTGTGTATTCCTACACCCTCATATTTCATGTATGATCACTTTGCACTGATCAGTTCCGCGAAAGCGGTGCATCAGAGGCTGGGAAAGCCGCCGGTGATTCCGTTTCCCGCCGATGCCGGCTCGAAATTGTATGTTATATCGAACCCTAATAACCCTGTAGGGACGCTATTCCCGGTTGAACGTATACTCGAGCTGCTCGCCTCTTTCCGGGGTATTATGGTTGTGGATGAGGCGTATTCAGAATACGCGGGCGTGACGCTTGTTCCTCACATACAAAATTTCCCAAATCTTGTGGTGGTAAGGACATTTTCCAAGATCTATGGTCTGACCAATTTCAGGATTGGCTACAGTATCTCGGTCCCTGAAATTGCCGGTCAGATGCGAAAAGTGAAAAATCCGTTCAATGTTTCAACCGTTTCACAGAAACTTGCAGCCGAGGCTGTAAAGGACCAGCCGTACGTAAAGAAGATAAGAGAGCTTGTGGGCCGGGAAAGGACAAGAGTAAGGGAACGGCTGCGGGCGCTGGGGATCGCCACATTTGACAGCGACGCCAACTTCGTGCTGGCCGAAGTTGGCCCCGGGCGCGATATGATCGCGGACGCACTTGAATCTGACGGTGTTTATTTCAAGCGCATCTCAGACCCCGATTATGGAAATTGCCTCAGGCTGACCATAAGGAGTCCGGACGAAAATACGGAGATGCTCTCAAGATTTGAAAGGGTTCTTTCCCGTTTTGCCTGATGCGCAGTTCACAGGGAAACCTTCAGTCTTCTGTCTTTATCCAGATTGTTGTAGACATTGGGTCTTCTTGCCTTTTCAACAGCTGAAAGATCCATTTCGACCGTAATTTCGCCTTCACCTCTCTTCAATCCGCTGAAATTTCCGTACGGATCGGCCACTCCGCTGTGTCCTTCAAATACTGCACCACGCTCAGTTCCGACCCTGTTAGCTATCGCTGTGAACACGCCGTTGGAAAATGACTGGGCGATTGCAAGATGAACAAAGGAAGGCGTTTCCCGATCCATGTATGTGGGCTCTTCCGCCCATGCCATGGGGCAGAGTATTATGTCTGCGCCGCCTGAAAGCATGAGACGCGCCAGTTCCGGAAACTGAAGATCGTAGCAGATCTCGATGCCTACTTTCGCATCGCCATAGCTGACGATCAGGCTTTCGATCCCCTCGTCGAATATCTGCGTCTCCTTCGCCCAGAGATGTATTTTTCTGTAAATGTCTACTTTGCCCTCCGATATGGCAAATGCGGAATCGAACACACGCCTTCCGTCTAGTTCTGAAAAACCTCCAGCAATCAGCTTTCCGTTGCCTGCAGATATCTCTGCAAGACCGGACAGCGCCCCGACGGTATCCGAATGGGGAATTATTTCTTCCCGGCTGTCAAAATTGTATCCGGACGAATATAGTTCCGGAAAAACAATTATATCCGAGTCGCACCGGCGCGAGAATTCTTCCATCCTCGCCCAGTTCAGCTGTTTTTTTCCAAACGAAGGACTCCACTGCACTACAGTAATCTTCATCATCCCGGCCATACCTGCATCATTCTTCATAACTGTTGCCACCCTCCCTTCACTGGTTACCTAACGAGCGTGTGTATTTTCACCCAGCGTATCAGTGCAGCCCCGGATATGGAGCCTGGGGCCGGTCTGGATTTCAGTAAACAGCCGCAAGTGCCTGAGGCGGCAGCGCGATCCGACGCAGTGCATTCCTCTGCGATTTCGCTCTTTTCATCGGGCTGCACTGCGTGTCTTGTAGAAGTCACAGTCATTTCTTAAGTTCCTTGACCAGTGCCGGCGCGACCTTGAATATGTCGTCCACTATGCCCACATTTGCGACCTTGAAAATCGGCGCATCTCTGTCCTTGTTGACGGCAACAATAAAATCGCTGCCGGACATGCCGGAAAGGTGCTGTATCGCTCCGCTTATCCCGAATGCCATGTAAAGCTTCGGCTTTACGGTCTTGCCTGAAACGCCAACCTGCCTGCCTTTCGGAAGCCAGCCGCTGTCTATTACCGGTCTCGAGCCGGCAAGCACTGCTCCGTCTATCTCCTTTACCAGCTCCTCGAATGCAGGCAGATTCTCCTTCTTTTCTATCCCTCTTCCGACGGAGACTATGATCTTCGCCTTCTCTATATCGACGTCCTCCCTGGGCGGAATTTCATATCCTTCCACACGTGTTCTTGCCTTCACGCTTTCCATATCTATGTTCAGTTCGGTTGTTTCCGGTCTTCCGCCGCCGCACGGTTTGCTGATGCCGGGTCTGGCAGTCAGGATGCATCTGCCTTCGACACTGAAATCAGCCTCCAGTTTCCCTCCATAGAGCTGTCTCCTGGCGACGACAACGCCATCCTTTATTTCCGCACCCGTGCAATCGGAGACCAGAGGAACATCGATTGCAACCGAAAGCCCCGGGTAGAGATCCATTCCCAGCGAGGTGTACGGCGCAATGATCAAGTCGAATTCTTTTTCACTGACTACCCTGCTTATTGCAAATTTGTAGGCATCATAGGTGTAATTCCTGAGCATGCCGTTCCTGACGATGAGCAGTTCATCCGCATCCACCTCCGATAATGTTCTTACACTCGACGACAGCGCGTCTCCCATGAGCAGTACGGCCACTCTGCCGTTCCCGCCTGCGAGTTTCCTGGCAAGTGTTATGTTCTCAAGCGTAGCATCCTTCAGCACGTCATCTCTCTGCTCGGCAACCACAATTATTCTGCCCAACAGCATCACCTCTGAAGAAGCCCCTTTTCCCGCAGCATCCTGACCAGCTGCTGCGCCTCTTCCTCCGGCTTTCCCTGCAGTATCAGTGCGCTGGATGACTTTTCTTCGGGGAACGAAATGGAAGTCCTCCTGACTCTGTTCCACTTCTCCAGGTCCGCGTCTGAAATCTTCAGTTCAGACAGATTTGGCTGCCTGATTTCCTTTTTGGTCGCTGCAATGATCCTGCTCAGCGATGCGTATCTCGGCGTGTTTATTCCAGTCTGGGTGCTTACAAGGCAGGGAATCTGGATGTGAACGACTTCCTGAACTCCCTGCTCCAGGTCTCTTCTCACCCTGAATGCCTTCTCAGCGTCAGTTTCCAGCGAAGTTATGAGTGTCGCATGCGGTATTCCAGTCAACTCTGCAACCATGGGGCCGAGCCTGCTTGAGGCGGTATCGGACGATTGCGAACCGCACAGAACAACATCCGGGCTCAGTTCCGAAACGATTTTTGCGATAATTCTCGCCTTTACGGCATCATCCCATTCGCCATATGACGGATGCAGCAGCATTATGCCGATGTCAGCCCCCTTTGCATAGCACTGGCGCATTACCTGCGTAACTCCTTTCCTGGCAGACTCCTCCCCGAGCATCACGACAGTGACGTCCCCTCTGCTCTTCTCTTTCAGCTTCAATCCCTCCTCGAGTGCGTAATCATCCTGTTCGTTTATGACGTAGTTCAGCTCGCCTTTGTCAATGTCATTTCCCTTTATTGACAGTCTGACGTTCCTGACTTCAGGTACTGCCTTCACTAGAACAACTATCTTCAAGCCCTGTCACCCGGGTGTCTTAACGGCATGTAACTTAAAACTGTTGTCAATTTTGTGAATTCAGTTGTGCGACAGAGTGGCATGAGCCCGCGATATCAGTCTTCTGCTCATGGCCGTCTGTTCATGAAGGCGTTGCGGTTTGCAGTCTCAACCCGGCAGGTAGGGCTGTGCAATGCCACTGATTTAGGGCAGTTCTCAAAAACCGCCGCGGCAGGCCGGTGGAAAACATGTGCCACTTTGTCAGCACATTGCCAACATGTCAGGCATGTGGTTTATCTGCCGGCAGACATGTTCTCGACACATTTAAGTAAACACCCTGTCTACTATACCAGCGCTGCCGGCGCATGGAGTGTGAGGCTGTAAGATGAACGTGCTGCTTCCTTCGGAAAGTGAGACAGGTTTGATAAGCAACATTTCCAGAGAATTCGAAAAATCAAGATATTATACTGTCGCAGAAATAATAGACGGTACTGTAGCGGGCACACTGGTCAGGACCGGTTTCCCTTCCCCTCCACAGCCGGAAAAATGGATATCTATTGCCCGAAAGCTGAAGGTGGATGTAGTCGTGGCAAACTCCATCTCGGAGGACACGGCCGCCGCGCTCCGATCCGCAGGTATAAGGGTGGTTCCCGGAGCAAAAGGGCTGACGGGCATGTTTGTCGACTGGATTGCAAACCTGGGTGTTGATGATTTCGAACTGAAAATCAGGGAAATGAACGCACCGCCGCCGGTTGCGCCGAAACCGCAGCAGAAGGCTGTTGCGCCGCCTGTCCAGACGCCTGCAGACAAAGCACCTTCAGACAGAAAGGACGCAGTTCCTTCCGGCACCGGGCAGTCTCCCCCTTCATCACAGGCTAAAAATTGAACGTGCCGGTTAGAGTGCTCCTTGCCAGGGCCCGTTGTTTTAACCGGTTGCGGCCCGCATCTCCCTGGTGAGCTTCCTTATTCCATCTTCAACCTCAACGAAATTGTAATCCCCTATGACAGTGCGGAGAAGCCCTGTATCTGCCCTGGTGAGTTGCTGATAGCTTGATAGCGGATTCTTCACAAACTCCTTGTTTTTTCCGTCGATTATATCCGCGATCCGTCCGTATTCTATGGTTCTGCCCGTTCCGACATTGACAGCCCCGGTCAGGGGTGAGGATGAAAGCATCAGCGTTATTCTGGCCACATCCGAGACATGTATGAAATCTCTTGCCTGTGTTCCGTCGCCGTAGACTTCCAGTTTTTTCCCGGCCATGGATGCCGAAATGAACTGTGACATGATGCTTGCGTAATTCCCCTTCCGGTTTTCACCGCTCCCGTACACATTGAAATAGCGCAGGCCGAGCGTGCTGACCCCGAAAACCTCTGCGTATGTCCTGGCGATCATCTCGTTCATCATCTTCGTTTTTGCATAGTGATTTGACTGCATGCTGAACGGAATGACGCTGCCCTCGGAAAAGGAATCCAGATAGATCGCGGCACTTGAGGCGTACACAAATCTGCTGCACCTGTTCTTTACGGCGGCATTTATTGCGGTCCTGAAGCCGTTGATGTTCACGTCAACGCTGTAATCTGTGTTTTTCTCGAACTCCACGTTTGAAGTGACGGCTGCGAGATGGATGAAATAATCGCAGTCCCTGGACGCATTCTCCACCGTTGCCGCATCCCTGATGTCGCCTACTGTTATCTCCGCATCCCTGATGGCCTTATCGCAATGCGCAAGTCCCGAAACATCATACCCCATCTCCGCTGCCATCGCTGCAAGATGGGTGCCGATAAAACCGCATACGCCGGTTATGAATATTTTTTTGCTCATTGAAGGGAACATCATCTGCGGCTGCTTAAAATTGTTCTCTGCCTGACATGGTCCGGGATGGTCAGCGCTCACTGCGACTGTTCACTGAGGCATGCTGAGACGCTGCGGGTCTGCAGGCTCAGCAGTTTTAAGCCACTGTCTTTGCGCCGGGAAAGTGTCTGCAGGTGCAACACGGTCACACGGACATGCCGGATACAACTTTCCCGATTTGCTGTTCCACCGATATGCCTCTGAGCTCTTCGAATCTGTTCCTCATCTGCGCCCCGATCGCTGTGGAGTAGATGTGCGCAAGGACCGGAGAAACATCGCTCCCCACTGCTGTGAATCTGCCGTCGATTGACATGAATCTCTCTTTCAGGCCGGGGCAGTGGTAATACCGTATGTTGGATGTGAACTTCTCGTTGGAAAGCATGCTCATCATCTGCTCTCTGTCGTTACGTGATGTGGTTGCCAGAAGTTCGCCAGGAGGCACCGATGTGATCAGGTTTATTTTCACATTTCTGCTCATTTTGATGTAGCTTGTAAATCTTCTGTCAAGGAAATTGGACTTTGAAAAGCAGAAAAGTATCTCCCTGGAGGCATTCATTATTTCTGCAATCTGCGCCTTTCTGATTTCTTCCAGACCTGAAAGCATTTCTATCGATGGACTGCCCTGTCCTTCAAGCCTCAAAACGGGGATGGAGGAACAAACCTGCCTCGTCCATGTGTCCCTGAAAATGTGCTGTGAATCCAGCGGGCCGGAAAGAAGTTCCCTGATGAGCGGAATGATGAGGTATTCGTCAATCACCTCACCGAGGGGTGTCAGCGAGTACCTCTTAGGTCTTCCTCCAAGGTTCCTCAGAAAACCCTTGTTTTCAAGAGAATTCAGGACAAAATAGACCTTTCCGTAGGGTATCTCTCCAAGTTTCATTGCCTCCCTGTAATCGAATGTGTCAAGACCGCTGGATATCATTGCGCTTACTATTTTTTTCTCATACCCGGTAAGGCCAAGCCTCCGAAGCGGGCTGTCATCATTCATCCTTTGGCTCCCCATGCCGCAACAGCTCATTGAGTTCGTTGTCTGCCGGTCGATACAGGAAAAGCAAAGCCCATATTTATACAACTGCAATGTTAAGTAAGGCAATTAAATTGGAATGCAGTTAGCCACTCAGGCACGGGAAAGTCTGACCATCATTCTCCGGTCATCCTGGCACCTTCCTGCCAGTGCAGAATGCGGAATACACCCGGCTCCGGACCGATTCGAACGGTCATCACCTGGTTAACAGCCAGATATCTTGCCCATTGGACTACGGAGCCATAAATCCGAATTGAAGCAAACATCACTAATATTAATTACCTTTTGGAATATTCTCCGGACCTGCTAAGGCAAAATGGCTTAATTCTGCCTGTTCCTGGTCCAGGTTGTTGACATGATAGACAAATTGGATGCTGAAATATTGGCCCTGTTAAAGGAAAATGCGCGGATGCCTGTCTCTTCCATCGCTGAGAGACTGGGAATAGGCAGGGGAACCGCCAGGCAGCGCATATCCAGCCTGCGGAAGGAGGGAATAATACGCCGGTACACGGTGGATATCGATGAAAGCAAGCTGAGTGAATCACATTCTGCATTCATTCTAATCTCGTTCATGCCTGGACTCGCAACGCAGAGGGAGGTAGCAAACAGGATATCCGCCATACCCGGCATAAAGGAACTGTACCTGATATCAGGCGGATGGGACATGATTGCGAGGGTCAGCGCCCAAAGTCTGCAGGAACTGGGCAACATTGTGATCGACAAACTCAGATCGATAGAGGGCGTAAATAGGACAGAAACATGTTCCATCTTTGACACAGTCAAGAGGAATGGGTAAGATGAAAAAAATCGACAGGGATGAGGTTAACAGGCTGGCAGATCTTGCAATGCTTCCCTTAAACACGCAGGACATAGCTCTCTTCACCGATGAAATGAACACTATACTTGATTTTTTCTCGGCAGTTGAAAAATTCAGTGCAGGGGATGGTGAGACACGAACGGATAAGGCCGGCCCGAGAAATGACGGGAATTGCACCTCGTCCGCCGAGGAGGCGGATATGGTGGTAGGCAACTTCCCGGCAAAGGAGAGCCGGCTGCTGCTTGTCCCCAGGGGCTCTGAATGACCCAACCCGGCGGTGACCTCAGCCGAAGGCTGAACCTCATCTACAGGGAAATTGAGAGAAATGATTTCAACGTGTTCATTACGCTCTGCAGGCCGGCGCCGGTGACCTCAGCCGGAGGCAGCCTTGCAGGCACAATCTTCGGGATCAAGGACAACATTGCCGTCAAGGGGGAGAGACTCACCTGCGCTTCCAGGCTGCTGGAAAATTACGTGTCTCCATATGACGCCACACTTGTTTCCCGGCTGAGATCCAATGGCGCAGTGATTCTTGGAAAGACAAACATGGACGAATTCGCCTGCGGCTCCTCCGGGGAGAATTCTGCGTTCGGGCCTGCATTGAATCCCCTTTTTCCGGGAATGGTTCCAGGAGGCAGCTCGTCCGGTTCAGGCGCTGCTGTTGCGGCCGGACTGGTTGATGCCGCGTTCGGTTCCGATACTGGCGGATCGGCAAGATGTCCGGCCGCATTCTGCGATGCAGTCGCATTCAAGCCGACCTACGGGCGCATATCACGCCACGGCCTGGTGGACATGGCCATGAGCCTCGAGACCCCCGCTCCCGTTGTTCCGAGAGGTAAGGTCCCGCTGCTCGCGGAAATAATGGACGCTGTCAGCGGCTACGACGAGCATGATCAGACGACTTATTCATTCCGGAGAACGGATTGTGTCAGAAAACTGAACGATTTTGATTTTGAAGGAGCTGACATTTCCATACCCGCGAACCTTGTCAGGTTCTGCAGTAGTGATGTGGCCGCAGCATTCCGGAAAGCAGTCGAGGCAATGAGGCGAGCAGGCAGCACGGTCAGCGAATTCGATTTGAAAAATGCGCCCATGCTGCTTCCGTCATATTATATTACAATGTACTCTGAATTTTCATCCGCCATGCAGCGTTTCGACGGCCTGAGATACGGAACGAGAATGGGAGCCGGCGGCATCGCAGAAATAATGAAGGCATCAAGATCCCTGCTCGGCAGGGAAGTCAGAAGGAGAATACTGCTCGGAACATACATCACTTCCCTCGAAGGGAGGAGCGAATGGTATGAAAGGGCTGTGAATGCAAGAAATGAGGTAAGGGAGGAGGCTGAGGAGATACTCGGCACGAGTGACATGATCGTCATGCCTACAATGCCCGTAACACCTTACCCGTTTGGAGAAAAAACATCCGACCCTCTGCTTATGTACGCTACCGACGTGCTCACGGTACTCGCAAACGTCTGCTCCCTCCCGGCAGGAAGTCTGCCTGTTGACCATGGTATCGGAATACAGCTGATCGGCAGAAGAGGAAAGGATGAAGAGGTTGTTTCGGCAATGAACCGCCTGCAGGGGCTGGTCTGACATGCAGACCCCCGTCTCCCTGAAAGTGGGACTCGAGATACATATTTACCCGAAGACCGGGTGTAAAATGTTCTGCAGGTGCAGTGCCTCATTTCTCGATGCACCGCCGAATACAAACATCTGTCCTGTCTGCACCGGCCAGCCAGGATCCAAACCGATGCCGCCCAATCTCTCCGCTCTGACAGCCGCACTGCAGATTTCTGACATCTTCGGAATGAGCCTTTCGCCCTATCCGGTCGTGACGCTGAGAAAGCATTATTTCTATCCTGATTTGCCAAGCAATTATCAGCGGACCTCGGGTCCTGTTGCAACAGGCGGAAGGATTGGCAGCTGCCGGCTGCGCGAAATTCATTTTGAAGAGGATCCGGGGCAGTATGACATTTCAAAGGGGAAGGTCGATTTCAACCGTTCGGGTGTACCGCTACTCGAACTGGTAACGGAACCGGACATCGCCAGTGCGGCAGAGGCAAGACGGCTGCTTGTGGACCTCCTGTTCGCTCTTGAGTATCTGGAGGTGTCCAGGGAAGAGATGCCTTTCAAGGTGGACACGAATATTTCGCTGAACGGCGGCAGAAGAGTTGAGATCAAGAACATCAATTCCCTGAACGGTGTCGTGAAATCGGTCGAGTATGAAACGGAGCGGCAGCTTTCGGTCATTGAAAGCGGAGGTACCGTCGAACAGGAGACAAGGCATTTCGATCCCATTTCGGGCACAACCGTATCCCTCAGATACAAGGAAAGCGTCGAGGATTACAGGTATCTGCCAGATCCCGACATACTTCCCGTCGATGTTTCCGGGCTGGATTACGTGAGAAGGGAGAATCCTTTTCTCATTCTCAGGAAAATGACGGATCATGGCGTGCATGAGCCTGATGCAAGAACTGTTGTGGTGGACAGGAACCTTCTGCGCCTCTATGAGTTCCTGGCCGCCAGGACTGATCCGAAATTTGCATCCGTTTTCGTGGCCAGGGATGTCAAATCGGAACTCAACTACAGAAGCCTCCCTTCCTCGTTCTTACCGGGGATACAGGAAGGCATACTGCAAATAGCGTCGAACTACAGCCTCTCAAAACTTTCAAACCAGAACGCCACACTATTGCTCCGTGCACTCTTCGACGGCAGCCCCATCGAAGCAAAGCTCCGCGATTTTACTGAAAACTGGTTCGGCCCGGAACACATTGCCGAAACTGTTGCAAAGGTTATATCTGAAAATACGGACGCCGCAGAAAGGTACCGCCAGGGGAGGAAGGAGGTAATTAATTTTCTTGTGGGTCAATGCATGAGGCGTCTTCACGGAAAGGCAAAGCCGGAAGAGGTAATGAGAGAGATTGCGAAGGCGCTTGACGGTATTCAGCGATGACACCCGTCGCCATAACCTTCCGTCATGATTCCAGAAAGAACATCATCTCGCCGTTCAGGCAGTCAAACGAGGCAACGGTGCCGTTTCCAGCATAAAATGACACCGAGAGGGGAACGCCCTGCGATGCAGGCGGCAGAAACGGCGAAAGCTGGGGCAGAAACGACGATGGCGAATACGAGAGCCTGCTGATGTTGGGCATATTACCGTTGAAAAAGTAATTCCTCACGCTGCTGTCGTTAAGCAGTGCTATTGCAGAATCGAGCGATATGATGCCGTCTCCCTGCGCCGTGCGCTGAGCCGCGCTGACCGTTGTGTTTCTGCCCGAAGCAGTGACCGTGCCGTTGGAATCGGCGACAAGAACGGCGTAACCAGCGCCGTCGGACAGGTTGCCCATCACGAAATACCATGAAGCATGCGTGAAATTGTATGTGCCGTTGATGAATACAGCGTCAGGATTGGCCACGATGAATGAGCCAAGGCCGGTGCCGTTGACCGCCAGGCTGTACGCCGTCGTCAGATTAAGGCGGAGCAGGCCGCCTGAAACATCCGGCACCCTGCTTCCCGCTTTCCAGAGAGTGTAATTGGCGCCGGCATTCTCCATGATTCCGCTTTCAGCGGAAGAAATGTAGCCGCTGCCACCTTCAAACGCCGTCCGCTTCATGCCGAGGAAAAATTCAACATTTGTGCCGTTGAGCTCAAAACTGTAGCTTGTTGCCGAAACAAGAGGATAAGGAGACAGTTCGTCCATGGTTAGCGTTCTCTTCAGCGATCCGTTCCCCGTTATTGTGAGGTTAAGCATCGGGTCGTTCAGGGAAGGTATCAGGGCGGTAGCATTCCAGCCATAGCCGCCGTATGAGCCGTAGAGACCAGTTTCAAGTACGGATGGCACATGCGAAACGTACTTTGTCAGCGCCTGCCCTGTCAGCTGGAAGATGCCTGATCTGCTGAGCGCGCTAAGTTCCATTATCTGCGAGAGCGTTCCGTTGCCGATATAACCGTATGCCACCGCCTTCAGACTGAGATTGTCAATTATCGGTACGCTCAGCCCTTCATAGTCCGCATTCAGCGATATGCTGCCGTCCACGGTCTGGCTTACTGCTGCGTTGTTCTCAGCACTGTTGAAGGTGCGAATGAGCAGGCGGGCCTTCATCGACATTGAAATATTGAGCGCTGTTCCAGCGGCGAAACCGATTGCAAATCCGCTTCCGTTCAGAAATACCGTCTGTCTGATTTCATATGAATTGTGCGTGAAGCCCATTCCGTCCGTTGAATTGAGGGATGCGTTTCCAGTGCTGATATCCGCCGTCCCGTTCAAATGCAGGTCTATCGAGTCGACAGTTATGGACAGGTTCAGCCCGCTGTACGTGTAGTTACCGGAAAAAATGCCGTATGGATTTTCCGCTTTCATGCTGCCGTTTGTTATTGCGTACGAAGCGCTGTCCCCGTAGCGCATTGCGGGAAGCTCATAGTAGGACGGGAGTATCCTTACGCCTGACGTAACCTTTCCTGTTTCGCCGTTCCTGCTGTAGGTGAGCGTGATGGTGTACACCCCCGGTTTCTGATAAGTGTGCTGCGAGGAGACAAGCGTGGTGCTGTTCCCGTCGCCATAATTAAGTGACAGGCCGCTGAATTCGCCCGCGGTCGAGCCAAACGGAAAGATCACCGTTACCCTGACGGGATTTCCCGACAGTGCAGTACCCGGCGAAATTTCGAGGACCGGCTTTGCCAGATATCCGGAAACCACCGCCGCCGAACCTGCGGCGATAACAGCCAGGACGATTACAGCTGCGATCGTCTTCAGCAATTTTCCTGCAGGCACATGCCCATCTCCCTCCGCCCGTTCTGCAGGCGGCTCACGTAAACAGATGAGAAATCAATTCCTACTTAAACAATAACACATTCATGGGTGCCTGCCTTTTTACCGGAGAATACAAACAAATATCATGCCGGATGCTATTTGACAGCCGAAATGTCATCCGGATCCAAAAAAATGGTGCTGCTTGATTTCGTCCTTCTTATCTCTGTGACCTCCGTTTTTATTGTCCTTGCCACCTATGTCGGATATCTCCGGTACGCCAATTTCTACACCTCCGACTGGGACTTCGGAATAATGCAGCAGATGCTCTGGTCAACAGTCCACGGAAAACTTCTCTTTGAGACCGCGGATCTCTCAACAACCGGCTACACGACATATCTGGAGGTCAACAGCGCATATGTGGCAATACCTGTGGCGTACATCTATTCTCTCGACCAGGGGGCCTTCTTCCTGCTCCTCATCCAGTCATTTGCCGTAGGCATATCCTCTGTCCCTGTCTACCTCCTGGCGCGGAAAAGCGCAATGTCGAGGGCGGAGGCTGTGCTGTTCGCGACACTCTTCCTCTTCAGCATGGCCACGCTGTCCAGTATCTTCTATGACTTTCACTGGGAATCCTTCATTCCTGCTGAATTCCTCGCCTTCTACTACCTGATGTCCGTCCGCCGATACAGATGGGCGCTGATTCCGTTTGTCATCGGCTCGCTGACGCTGGAGGTATTCCCGCTGCTCGCCGGCGCAGTGGCCATTTATTTCATATCTGAAAACGGTTTTGACACAGCCTTGAGGGAATGGACAGAAAAGAACAGGACATTCCTGTCGTTCCTGGTGCTCTCAGGCATTGCTTTTGTCCTGATTGAGCTGGTGAGGGTGTTCGTCATCGAAAGGGTATTCGGTCTGCTGAGCAGTTCATTTGCGTCTTCGCTGAATGCATACTTCATTTCACCCTCGCTGACGCCTCTCACGCTCGGAAAATCGCTGATATACTGGCTGCTGCTCCTTCTCACACTCTCATTCCTGCCGCTGCTGAAACCTAAGTCGCTCGTCATGAGTCTTCCATGGTTTGTCGAGTCGGTATTTCTTTATTCCAAATTCTCTCAGAATTTCGGATATCAGTACGGTTTCATAGCACTCCCCCCCATGTTCGTTTCTGCCGTAATGGGATACACCAGTCTGAAAGAGAAAGGCGGCTATGCTTTTGTGTTTCTGCCGGCCTCCTTCCTCGCCCTCTCGGCCGTTTTCTACGCCAGGGATCTTGGCATTATTCTCCTGAAACCTGTCGATTACCTGCCAGTACTGCTGGCATTAATTGCCGCGGCTGTCCTTTTCCGCTTCCTCATTTCGCCCGTTACTGCATCGAAACTCCATCCGCTTTTACGCAGGCTGCCTGATCTGGGCGAGAGCCGCCTGAGGAAGTTTTCCATACTCCTCCTGACCTCGCTGATAGTCTTCAACCTGGTTGTCGGACCGCTCAATACGCAGAATTTTTCGGCAAACATAGGCTTCAATGTGCGTTACTCCGCGAGCCCGGAATTTTCAGCGATCCGGAAGATGGCTGCAATGATACCTGCAAATTCATATGTGCTCGCCAGCGACAATCTCTTTCCCCTGGTGGATCAGAATTTTCATGCCTATTCCTCGATGTGGCTTCCGTTCAATCGCAGCTACATGCCTTTTCTCCCCTTCAGCTCCTCTGATCTGCCCGAATATGTTTTTGCCGACTCGTACGAGATGCAGCTGCTCCCCCCGTTTGTCCTGTCCGCATTGCGTAACTCCACCATATACGGTGTGGTCGCCTACCTGAACAGTTCCTCATATCCGGGAGATACGTATCTTTTCAAACTCGGTTATTCCTCTTCTCCGGTCGTATTCTCCGCCGTGCCGTCCGCCTGAAGCTGACCGCCTGAGGCTGACTGCCGTGGCATGCGTCAGCCCCAGGGCATGCCATGTGTCTCTGGATGTGGGGGGGGGGGTCAACTGGACGCACAAAAGATCAGGGCGTTCCGCTCACTGAATCGGCACCCTGAGGCGCCATACGAAACCTTCGCTTCCGATGTAATTTGCTGCGAAGCCGAATATTGTTCCCACAAAGTTGGCTGCAAGATATTCGAAATGGACGAAAACAAGCATTCCCAGTATCGCTATGTTCAGCAGTGCACCTGCAGTTGTTACGAAATTGTATCTTAAAAGTCCTCTCAGGAAGCCGCATCTCATCTTTTTTCTGAAAGTCCAGTAATTGTTCATTATGAAATTGGAGACGATTGAAGCCTCCACCGCAACCGCCGATGCCAGCAGCAGCGGGGCATGCGGTTCAAAGAGAAAAAGCAGGCTTTCGTTGATGCCTATGCCGATTGCACCGACGATTACGAACTTGACCGTTCTGTAGTCCGAATACCTGAAGAGGAGAGCAATAAACCGCAGCATCTCCGTGAATCCGAGTTTACTCCTGCCTGAATGCCGTTCGCCGAAATCAAACGGTATTTCGGATGCCTCGACCTGGTTCCTTGCGAGTATTTCGAGAAGCACCTTGTAGTTGTTAACTCCAATGGTGCCCGTATCCACAGAACCCTTTTCAAATATGAAGTAGCCGGAAAGGGGGTCCGTGATGTTTCTCGTTCTCGGCACGAAGAAATGTGCAAGCGCTGTGGCGCATTTCGAAACGAGTCCCCGAAGGAAGCCCATGTCTGTTTTTGAGTTCTCCGCATATCTGGAGGCTATTACAAGCTCCTTCCCCCCTCTGGCTTCGTGCAGCAGCTGCGGAAGAAGCTCAGGCGGGTGCTGCAGGTCGCTGTCCATTACTGCTATGTACTTTCCTCCGGCGACAAGCGCCGCATCCCTGACCGCTGTGTCAATTCCTGATTTTGACGGCCGTTCAATCAGCCTGAGGTTGCCATAACGCGCCATCATGCGCCTGACTGCATCTGCTGTTCCATCGCCGCTGTTGTCATCCACAACTATAATATCACAGTCAAGGTTCAGCCTCTCTATCCTCTCTATTACCAGCGGCAGGTTTTCCGCCTCATTGAATGTGGGAAGGACAACCGTCAACTCTGTCATGTTAACCACTCCTGATACTGAAATTGTAGAATGTTGCCGAAACCGGTACGTCTGAAGAGAGCGTACATACTAGGTACATAAATCTTACGCCATGCATCGGCCAGTGCTCAAATTCCGCGAGGCTTGCAATCTGGCTGAAGTAGATGGCGGTCTGGTTGGTGCGTATGATTATCGAATCCGGTCCCGGGCTGGAATATGAGAAGTAAACGGAGCTGTTGTATTCAACGAGTATGTGCTCGGTATTGTTGCCGAAGGCAAACAGTGCTCCGTAAACAGCACTTCCTGTGTTTGTGCTGCCGCCGTCATTCACGGAAAGGGAGTACGACAGTATGTAATCAGATGAAGCAAGCGAGCTCAGATTGATTCTGTCGTTCGCTATTGCGGCCTCTGCGGGTATATGCCTGTTCGCTGCCATGCCAAGCGTGAGAGTGATCCTGCCCGGTGTATATACGTATGACGCACTGGTCCCTGCGTTCCGCTCGAATTCCCAGCCTGCCGGCAACATCGAGCTGAAGAATGTAGCCCTCTGCATGAGCGGATTCTCCATCGGCACCACTGAGATATTTTTGCTTCCGGCAGAATAATAGGATGCCTGGAAGCTGCCGTAGTATGCGATGAGCCTGAATCCCGTATTCACAGGGACGTAGTCGATTACCGTGTCAGGGAATATCTGCAGCGTTGTGTTTCCCCTGCCCACGTGCGGCGACCGGGCACTCCAGAGCATACCGTTAGCGCTCACGAGGGGACCGTTGATCAGAACCCTGAAAAATACCGGTATACTCTGCGGCATTCCTGCGGCCGGCAGATAACGCATTGTAATGTTCATCGATGTAATGCTGTAAGGTATATCAAACGGGTCTCCGAATGATTCTATTCCTGTGATCTCAAGGGGGTTATGCAGTGCGGCAGCGTAACCGTAGCCGGCGACAATGCTGCTTCCGAGAATCATCAGCAGTACTGCCGCCGCGCCCGCCTTCCGTTTCCTCAGATTTGCTGCCGCTGCTGCAACTTTCCGTCCGGCTCCCCTCCAGTCCCGGGGCACCGGCTTCATACCGTAAACAGCCTGCATCACATCAGGGAAAACAAGAAGTATGAGAAATGGCCAGTAGACAAGGTAGTTGAGCAGGAGCCTGTAGTAGAAAACGAAAGCTATGACCGGAAACGCAAAGAATGCATAGCGCAGTTCGCCGTAGTATGTGACGTAAAGTGCGAACAGCCCTGCGATGATTATTACCGGAACGGCATAGAACACAAGTTTTGACATCGGAACAAAGCCGGCGAACGATATTATCGAGGGACCAAGTCCTATACCGATTATGGGCTGGCTTGCTACTCCGGCAACGCTGAAAAACCAGGAGTGCGGGTTCATTAAAATGAAAGGCAGATTGGTGAGCAGAAACGACAGCGTTCCGGCCAGAACAAATTCACCCGTAAGCTTCGTGCTTCTGCTGTTCTCCATGTAGATGAAATACAGATAGAATGGAAGAATCGCCGCCGCAGTCTGCTTGCTGGAAAGACTCAGCCCGTAGAGGAGGCCGCTCAGCCATGGCCTGTTTCTTGATACGTATGAGGCTGAAAGAAAGAACAGCCAGATGATCTCCGTGAGTCCGCCGGCTGTATAGTATATCCAGTTGAAATTAAGGAAAAGGACAAAAACAGCATACGGAAAAATAATTGTAAAATCAGACCGTCTGTAGTAAAAGAAGAGCAGTGGATAGGAAGCAAGGTTGAAAAACACGAGAACATAGTTGCTGTGTACCCATCCAAGCGCGCCGGGCAACATGAGCAGGACCGAGAGTCCGGGATAGTTGAGGCTGTGAACAAAGCCGCCCGTCAGCAGTGGTGTCAGATAATAGAAAGATACATGGTAGAGCTGGAATACGCCGACCATGTTTGCCACGACATACGGATCTATGCCGTTCAGGGTGAGGTGTGCAGCATATGTTTCAATCGCAATTTCATCCGTTCCGAACAGCGGTGCGGTAGCGACTATTCCGGCAAAAAGCGCTGTCATGCCGGAAAGCAGAATGACCAGATAGGCATTTTCCATCTTCCTGCTGTCTGTGTCTGTAAATGCTGCAAGAACGAGCAGCACGCCGGAAATGATGAGAAGGGACCAGACGGCAACGGCTGTTTCCAGACCGGATCTGACGGGTGCTGACCACAGACCTGCGGCAAACGAGATAAAGAAAACTGCCAGCAGAACCCATGCGGATTTGTTCAGCGTCTTTTTAAGGAGGCCGGTCCTGCCGAAGAATGTCTTCCTTCTCCTGCCCTGAGTTGGGGGCCTGACCAGCGCCGCTAGAACAAGCAGCACGCCGGAAATGATGAGAAGGGACCAGACTGCCAGAAGCACACCGATGTTCAGATAGCCCGTGCTTGACCACAGCGTTGTCGCGGATGAAATGAAGAATACGGACAGGGCGGCATAGACAAGCCTTTTCATCAGATTCGCGGCGAGGCCGGGTCTCCCGACAACAGTTTTGTCCTCATTCTCTGGCTGAAAAGTCACAGATATGCTATGTCCGGTTCCATTTTAAATGTTTCAAGGCACGGAGGACTTTCAGCTCATTTTGATCAGTGTCATTGTTTCGAGTACGCCGGGAAAAGATCTTATTTCGTCGACTTTCTGGTTCAGCTGTTCGACAGTGTCTGCACTCATTTCCGAGGCAACATCAAATTCGCCGCTTGTCTCATACACGGATGATGAGATTTCCTTCAGCCTCTTTATTACAATCTTCGTCTGATCCAGCTGTGTCTTGATCAGCACAAGGCCGGAAATCTGATTGCTCCTTGTGACTATTGTGAACCTCTCTATAATGTGATCGTTGACCATCTTGGCTATGCGCGCCCTTACACCGCCTTCGGTAAGGTTCACATGCCTTGCGATTTCAACATTTTTCATTCTTGCATTTTCGCGCAGCAGGGAAAGGATCTGGCTGTCGATATCATCGATTACCCTGATTACAACCTTTTTCTGCAGCTCCTTTCCTTCTATTCCTGTCATTCAGGAAGCGCATACATCAATTCTGTATATAATTCATTCTGACAAGGCCTGGCTGCGCTTTAATAGCCGGCAGGTCAGTCACGTTCCTGTGCAGGCACTGTTGGGCCGCGGACCGCCGTGCCGCGGGGACGAAGTGATCATGGACCCTGTCCTTGCGCAATGCTGCGCCGCACGCAAGCTTATCAAGGTGTGAAACCGGCATCTCATGTTATTTATCCGGATGCAGGCAGTCATTAATTCACAGGGCTGGTCTGCTGGTTTGAATTTGCATTTTCAGCTTTCAAGGACGCTCAGGAGACTCATCCTGGCTGTATCGCTCGCGCTTCTTGTTTTCATTGCATCGGCGGTGCTTCCGTTTGTTGCCGGACATGGTATTTCAGTGGAAACTTATTCAGCCCCGCAGACTTCCAGAAGTCCTTCTGCCTTCTATATCAACAGTTCTTTCATCGTGGACAACAGGGCACTGTACTCCCTCAACGGCATCCTGTACTCGCTCAATATAGCAATATCATCAAACGGGACGAGTGTCTACGGTTATTCAAAGGCGCTGCCCGACATTCCGCCTGGCGGCAATGTTTCATACAACGTTTCTGTGCCTGTTTATTACGCCTCGCTTCCAGGATGGTTTCTCGCAGAATCCGCATATTCGGCGATCAACCTGACGCTCTACATTTCGGTCAGCGCTTCGTACGCATTCCGGTTCTTCAATTTCAGGCTGAACCACAGCATGCCTCTCTCCACATCGGCGATGCTCGGTCAGCAGGGTCTTGCATATGCGATCAGCTTTGATAATTGCGTTCAGCAGAAGCACGGTGCGGTTTTCGCTGCAAATTACGGCGGCGTACCAGCCATCATGCCGCCCGTATACGGCTGGAGGCTGCGGTATTGAGCAACTCATACGGTGCCGGAAGGACTGAACAGTTCCACAGGCAGCTGCACTTCGTAAAGGCTGTCCTTTCAGTGGCGGAAGCGCTTTTCTTTCTGATAGTAGTGCCGGAAATATATCTGCATCTTGCCGCTGCTTATCCGGGAGTCAGTCTGGGCGCATCCGCGGGCATGGCCAGTACGGCCCTTTTCATCGGCTCTGTTTTCATAGCTCTCAACTTCGGCGCACAGCTTCTGGGAAATGAAAGGCTCCCGGGCCTCTGCCTGAGGATTCTCTCGCTGATTGCCATAGCGTTCTATCTCGTCGAAGTCCTGGGCAGAGCGTTCACGATTGCTTTTCCGGGCTCCTTCTGGCTGACGGCGAACATCTATCCGGTGACCAGGATACTGGCAATAATAGCGCTGATGAACATCCTGCCTGCGGTCGCCGAGTATTTCGAAGGCAGGAGGCACTTCATCCCCCGGGATTAGATCAGAACACGGTCTGGTTTGCCGCCTTTTTAAACTCCCTTGGCCTCGGCGCGATGTCCTCGTCGGCCTCCCCGGCAAAGCCTGCCTCCTCAGCTTCAATTTCCCTGGCAATCCTCGAATTCCGGCATATCGGGCATTCCACCGGCTTCCGGAGCGATTTCTTTATCTTTACACTCAATCCGTCGAGGCTTATGTAGACACCGCAGGTTTCGCATTGAACATTTACCATATCCGAATCAGACATTGCTGAACACCTTTTTCCCCGAAATCAGGCTTCAATCCTGTCAGCGTAAGCTTGCCGGGCAGAATGGGAGCAAGACCCCTATTTCTATTCTGTTTTTAATCATTTGCATCGTCTCCTGCCGGTTCAATTTTATTCGTATCGAATTTTTCTATCTCCGTGTTGAGGTAACGCCTTTTCATCTCCCTGAGATCAAGTTCCTCAAACATCTTCTCTATCATGGCAAGATCCTTCTGGTCAAAGGTAAGCCTGTCGGCAGATGCGATTATAACTGCACCCCTGTCCACTGTCCTCTGCATGACGCTCTCAAGCATACCGACAACCTTGACGACGCTGTTATTTGGGAGGAGATATTCCAGGCCGTCAATCAGAATTGCTGAATTCCTGTGCCTGTCGATAAAGTTCAGAATGGCGCTTGTAATCATGGATATCTTGGAGGGATCGAGATTGTTGCTGCCCACGACCTGTGTCAGCCACCTGATTTCCGCGCCGATTAAGCCGAATTTCTCCCTGATCTTTGTCGGATGCTGCCTTGTTATCGCAAGAATGTCGAATCCGGCCCTGGAAAGATCATTCAGCGCCATATATGCCAGGAGCGGCCTCTGCTCATTCACCATGTAGCTGTAGCCGCGCTTCATCGTGTAGCGTATGCCCTCAATTTCGGAATGCCTGGCGGACTGGTAATTTTCATCACTGCCGTCATTGCCTGGAGCAATCAGCGCCTCCTCCCCCCTGATCAGCAGTATGGTGCCCTTTTTCTTTCCCTTCCCCTGTATGGGTATGCCGGAAACATTCATTCTTCTGAGGCCGTTATGCGTCAGCAGCGAATAGGAAGAATCGAACCGTTCGGATTTCCTCAGGTTGTCTGTGAGTTCCACGATCTGCAGTGAATCCTTCTCATCGAGGAGGGACGTGATCTTCTGTCCCTCGCCCTGAATATCCGGCAGGAAAAGCTTCCTGGCATACTCATTCGCGA
Source organism: Candidatus Sysuiplasma jiujiangense (assembly GCA_019721075.1). Taxonomy (NCBI): domain Archaea; kingdom Methanobacteriati; phylum Thermoplasmatota; class Thermoplasmata; order Candidatus Sysuiplasmatales; family Candidatus Sysuiplasmataceae; genus Candidatus Sysuiplasma; species Candidatus Sysuiplasma jiujiangense. Next base: position 19,543 of record JAHEAD010000016.1, on the reverse strand, counting down.
ATTCTATGCTGCCGGAAGTGCCCACTCTCAGAATTGGAAATTCCATTTCGTCGAGTATTTCCGCAAGCTCATTGCTCAGCGTCTCTGCTTTTCTCTTGAGCTGCGTCTCTCTTCTCAGAGTTTCTATGTTTTTGACGGAATTCACAACATCCGCGGCGAGTCTTTCGATTATCCAGATATCATTCTCCGCAAAACCCTTCCTGTCAAACTTGTTCAGGAGGAGCAGGAGTATGGGTGTTTCGCTTTCGCTTCTTCTGAAGACAGGATAGATTACCATGTCCTTGACTGTCTCCGCCGAGGTGCTGTCCAGTTCAATCTGCGACTTTTCAAAGTTGTTGACTACTATGGCTTCCCCGCGTTCTGCGGACTTCAGTGCAAGCTTGTCTATCGATTCCGGAATCATTGTTTCGAAATAACCGTTCCATTCGACGAATGAGCCGGAAACCACTCCCGTGAGCGCATATTCGGCGCCTATGATGTGGCCTGCGGCCGAGGCAAGAGCATCGAGCATCCTCCTGAAATCCCTTTCGGACGAAATCTTTCGTCCTATCTCGCCGATGAGATTCAGTATGCCTGACCTCTGCCTTTCCCTGAAGGAGGCCTCCAGCTGTCTTATTCTGTTTTCAAGATATCTGACAGATTCCGAAAAGACGGTAAGCTGCTCTGCCATCGCCCGGTAATCGCTGAAACCTGCCAGGAAAAGTATGTCGGCGCCTTCCGTGGAATTGAGCCTGGAGATGGCCATCCTGTTCCTGAACAGCTCAGGATAGCTGTCTGCGTCGTCCTTCAGATCTATTGTCGCAACCGTCGATGAGCGATTGAGCTTTTCCAGGAAACCTGCCACGAACTTTAACAGCAGCTCCTTCGGAGGGAAATATGAATGCGAGGATGAGTGCAGCAGAACAAGGCGTTCCCCTTCGTAGTCGATTCTGTATGCCGCGACAAACACGGCGTTGAGAGCGCTTTCCAGATACTCGGTTGTCTTCTTATGCAGCGAATTTATGTCTGCCTCGTCATTTGCAATGTCCTTGAATCCGGATATCTTTTTCAACTGTTCAAGTTCTACGATGCCGCTCCTCCTTGAGTTCAGTTTAACCAGCTGAACAGAGAGAAAATTAAGCAGTTCCTGCATTACGGCGTTTCTGAAATTTTCCGTCCTTATATTCGATCTGTAGTCAAAACATATGAATACTGCCGATGAGCCGCCAAATTCCCGCGACTCACTGATGAGGGCGCGTTCGAAGAGACGTGAAACGGCCTTTTCCCGGGTCCCCGGGCATACAAATTCGGTAAGTGTGGAAATGTCGCCCATGTTCTCCACAGTCAATGCGCCGGAGGAAAGGCGAACCGCATTTTTCAAAAGTGAATCGAATTCACCCGCGTTCAGTTCCGGCAGCGCAGTATCGCCTGTTATGCCCTTTCCCGCAAGTTTTGCCAGTGTCCCTTCCCCTTTTTTCCTGACGAACAGGAGACCGTTGTCGCTGTTACAGAATTCCATTGCCTTTTGAAGCATAATTGGGCAGATCTGCTCGGCATCATCAATCTCGGCGCATAACGAAGTGCACTCGGCAACCTGTGCCCTGAGATGATTCTCCATTTCCCTTTCCGCTATCCTCTTCTTCAGCTCTGCTGTCGAGTATGCCCTCTCCATCACTGTGGAAAAATGCCGCGCAGTGATTTCCGCCAGCTCGATTTCCTCGCCTGAAAAAGACTTTCGGCCTATGCGGTGAAGTGCTATTACGCCTATGTCCTCCCTGATGCTTCTGATGGGTATTGTAAGGATCGATTCCGGCTCGTTGGGCGTTCCCGGGATATTTACGGATCTCGCATCGGTATGTGCCTCATGAACGAGTTCAGGTTTGTCCCTTGTCATCGCCCTGCCGACAATTCCCTCCCCGATTCTGACGGAGAATGAGAGCATCTCTTCGGCAAATATGCCATGCGACTGAATCGGTATAAGCATGGATCTGCTTTCATTCAGAACGTAAAAGACGGATATGTTGGAGCGGATTACGGAATCAATGAATGTGAGGGCATCATCGGCAATTTTCGAAGGATCATTTTCCCGCTGTAGCAGGAGCAGCTCTTCAAGAAGCATGTTTCTGACGCCAATTTTTCTGTCCTTCCCGGCAACCATGAGCTTTGATGAAATTCTGTCCGCAACTGCCCTGGAAACGACTTCTATGTCATCCAGTTCAGATTCGTCGAACGGTGCCGCCGTCCTGCTTTCAAGTATGAGGAATCCCCCTCTTCTGGAACTGATGGCAAGGGGGATCACACAGGCCCATCTGCTTCCAATACCAAGCGGCCTGTAGTTTGCACCTTCAAATTCCGTCAGTATCACAGAATCTTTACTTGATCCGACGAGAGCCGGGAGATTGTTTGTCTTCAGGCTCTGTGGCGTGTCGTACAGGGAGGTTAAAGCCTCGCTTATTCCTGTCATCTCAATGTTGTGGCTGTCTTCATCCTCAATCATTATTGCAGCGAAATCGACGGGCAGCCTCTTCTGCAATATGTCAGAGACTTTGTTGAGCGTGCTGCCTGTTATTTCACCTTCCTGAAGTTGAATCATTATTTCGATTGCCGCAGCAAGCCTGGATGACCTGTACAGGTGTTCCGAAGATCTGAATTCCCTTGTCACTATCGAGTCGAATGCCTTTGCTGTCATGGAAAGGGCTAAATTCTCAGTGCCGTCAAGCTTCCTCCTTGAGCCCACATACATGTAAAGCGAGGGGCTGCGGTGCTCGCCGCCTCTGTAAAGTGTGAAGTCGTCTATGTTTGTAATCGCGGAAATCTCACTGAGGAGCTTTATGTTGTTGCCCGGTACGCTTATCGTCTTTGCCGCTTCCCCGAAATCTGCGTTCAGCGGCAGCAGATCCTCGTAGCTGAGCTCTTCAGGATTCCCGAGTATTTCGTTGTATGTTGTCCATTTGAATTTCAGGTCGCGGCCTATTACAACGAAGACGGCAAACATTTCTGTTCTGCTTCTTGCCAGGTTCCTGCTGAAGGAGGAAAGCATTGATTTCCAGCTCCCGGATTCAGACAGCGTGTCTACGGCGCTGGAAATTATATCTTCAAGTGCGCTGTTTTCTGCAGGCTTCCTGCTTTTGTTTCCTGAGGGAGACCTGGGTTTGTCGACTAACTTGCCGGTGACGGCATCCTCTTCTGACATTTATTCACTCGGAACCAGACTTGCTGGAAGTATGCTGGACGCAGATGATGGAGAGGCTGGAACTATATTTAAACAAAAATTGTCCAGTTGTCGAATTTGATATTCATACATGCGGGCCTCCAATGCCCGTATACCCGCTAACTGGCGTCTGATAACGGCGGCGATATGTAAAACATCTCTTCCAATTATTGAATCGGCACAGGCGTTTTGGAGCGGGAGCACACATCCGCCGTTCCTCCCTGCTGTGTCCTGCGACTCGCATTGAGAGGAATGCATCCGGCCCGATTTTCGGCCGAACAGGCGTGAATGCATATGTTATAAATAATCAGAAGGTGTTGTCTGACTAATGTCAGACGCTATGGTTGCAGACCAGGGACACTGCATTGCTGCGGAGCTGCAGCCAGATGTACCGAGGGCTGCCGAATCGGCGGACAGCTACTATGAGAACGAAATGGAAAGGGAGGCGGATTTGCTATATTCCGTCTACCTGAGGGGAACTGAAGGTAACGCTTCCCCCGTGATTGACTTTGCACGGGAGGTAAACACATTCTGCAGGGAGGTTCTTCTTTCCATTGAATCTGTTCAGCCTGCCGAATCGGCAGCTTACGGAACATACGGCACCGGAACTCCTGCGCACGGTAAAAGGATCCGGGCGTTCACAGATGACGGTTTCAGCCCTCCCGCAGGAACTCTGCTCGGCGCAGATGATTGGCAGAGACTGCATACGATTGCCTGCAAAAGGCTGGAGCGTTTCGGTTATCTGATGACGCAGAGGGATAAGAAATACCTCTCCAGGCAGTCAGGACTGGAGGTAACAGCATACATCTGGTCTACGCTTGTAAGGCGCATGGGGCTGCGGAGGATAAAAAACCCTTATACTTCCTCAAACCTCGTAATATATGTGAAGAGTGGCCGGCAGAAATGACATGATAGGGGGCACCACCCTCCCCGAGATGGCTGCAATCTCTTCGGGAAAGTTTGTTATCCTTCTTCGCGGTTCGGGCAGCGATGATACTGGTAATCGGAGCTGGGACGGTGGGAAGGGCCATTGCCGCAGATCTTTCCGCAGACACAGAGGTCACGGTCAGCGATATTTCACTTTCATCCATGAAAGGGCTGAAGGGCGTTACCAAATTTCACGGAGACATATTTGATCGGCCTGATTTGATAAGAAAAGCCGAAGTGATCGTCACCTCCCTTCCGGGCAGCATTTCCTTTAATGTGGTGCGGAAACTGCTCAGGAGGGGCAGGAGTGTAGTTGACACGGGCTTTATGCCGGAGGATCCCATGCTCCTCGACAAATCAGCAGCAGACGGCGGTGCGTTATATGTTCCCGATGCCGGCTATGCTCCAGGTCTGTCCAATGTGTTTGCCGGGCACCTGTTCAGTACAATGAAGCCGGACACAATTGAGATCTATGTCGCAGGTCTTGCAGAGAGAGACACATCACCGCTGCATCACACTGTCACATTCAATGTCGAGGGGTGGATAGACGAGTATCTGAGGCCAGCCAGGATCGTCAGGAACGGCAGGCAGGTTTCTGTTGATCCGCTCGGTGAGTTCAGGACAGTTGATTTTCCCGGAGCGGGAAGGTTTGAAGGATTCTATTCTGACGGACTCAGGACACTGCTTAGCACCGTCAGGGTGAGGAACATGCTGGAAATTACTCTCAGATATCCCGGCCACCTTGCTTTGATGAAGGCTATTCGCGAACTCGGATTTCTTTCCGACAGGAAAATTGGAGGCTGTACTCCGAGAAGCATTTCGGAAAAACTGTTTTCGGCCATCGGCAGCGGTTCGGCGGACAGGTGCCTCACGATGATCCGCGGCAGGAAAGCCGGGCGTTCGGTGGAATTCGTTTCGGTCGACAGCTACGATCGCGCATCAGGCATCACATCCATGGCAAGAATGACCGGATATTCGGCTGCAGCGTTCGTCCGTCTGATAATGGATGGGGATATCATCGGTTCAGGCGTTTTTCCTCCGGAATACGCCGGATTCGATGATGGAACATTCAGGAAAGTGCTGTTCCTGCTGAGCAGGAAGGGGATAGTGTTCAAAGAAAGAACCAGGAAAGGAGGAACCTCCTGACCGTTGCGGTCATCCTCCTGAATCGTTTAAATATCAATTCCTGCTGAAATTCTGTCACCGGAACTGTAATGAGCACTGCGAGCGAATCCGGAAACTGATGATGGGATGACGGGATGCAAGGACACAGCGGTCGGCTGACCGCTTCTGCTATAGCCACCTATGTATACTGCGAGATGAAATATTACTATACGGTTTCGCCCCCGCCGGATTACACGGAACCAGAATACGTCAGCCTCAGGAAAGACGCTGGCCTCACCTACCACAGCGAAACGGAATTCAGCGTCAGGCGGCAGTATTCCGGGGGACGTGTTCTAATCATTCTGGGCCTGATTGCCGCTGTTATGGTGGCGATAATCTGGTTTCTCTGAAGATTCTGCTGGTGGCGGCTGTAGCTGCCGGATTCCTTGCTTCAGCTCTCTTCATATTTCTGAAAACAGAGCGGATAAAATCATCGGATATGAGCCGGCAGGGGATTGTCCTGGTCTCCAGACGGTACGGCCTTAGCGGCAAGCCTGACCTGATTCTGAAGAAAGGACTGAGATATGCGCCTATTGAGTATAAGAGCTACAGGAGCGGCGGCGCAGCCCGTGAATGGGATGTGGCCCAGCTCCTCGCATACTGCCTGCTTGTGGAGGAGAATCTGGGGAATACGGACGGAGGGAGGCTTGTGTACCCCGACGGTGAATTTTTCGTTCGGTGGAATCCGGAAGCAAAAACATACCTCATGGAAATTATGGCAAGAATGCGGGCGGGCCCGTTCGAAATGACTGAAGATCTCGGGAAGTGCAGAAATTGCGAATTTTCCGTATACTGCAGGAGGTGAATCAGTTACCGAAGGGTGATCTCTTCCTCTTTGTTCCGTCCCTGAAAATGGGATAGTAGCCTGCGTTGTGGCATCTGTCCGCTTCCTCCTCGGTCCTGTACTCCCTTCCGCAGAACCAGCATTTGTAGAGTGTGACAGCCTTTTTATCCGACATTATTTCACCGGTTCCCTTTGCAATCCGATGGTATTCAGACAATTGCTCTGGTATAAATGCTTTCATTGCCGCCGAACCGGAAAGACAGGAAGACCCTTTTTTCAGTAATGCGGTATCGCCGGCATTCAGTCGTAATCGTCGCGTTTGAACCGTGAAGCGACTATGTGTGCGCCGCTGAGTCCCGCGGCTTCGGCGGACGCAAGGAATATCGCCGGCTCAGCCATTATCTCCGGGGGCAGAAACTTCCCGAAATCCTCCTCCTGCGCGTCCGAGGGGATCATTCCTCCCCTGATAAATCCGCCGGGCGTGAGAAGATTTACAGACACGCCGGTGCCCTGCAGTTCCATCGACGCGATATCAGTAAGCGTGTTCGTCGCAGCCCTCGTCGGAGAGACCGGGCCGAAACCCCTCACCGCCAGTATTTCAGCGTCCATGCTGACGTTCACAATCATACCGCTGCGCTGCTCCAGGAAGAAGGGGATGAACGCCCGCATCAGAGACAGATAGCCGAAGTAATTCACGTCCATTGCCTTTCTGAGTGTTTCCGGCCCGTACGCATAGAACGGCAGCGCATTTTTGGAAATCCGGGGATTGAACTCCGTCATTCCCATCCCTGCGCAGTTGAACATTGCATCGATGCCTCCCCAGTGTGAGTCCAGCAGGTGTACCGTCTCCCCCACCGACTCCGCAGACTCGACATCGAGAACAACGGCAAAGACATCCAGTCCCTCCTTCCTGAGTTCCTGGTTTGCATCTCTGAGCCTCTGTCCCGCCCGTGAAGCCATTGCAACAAAAGCTCCTTCCGCAGCAAGCGCCCTTACGATTGCCTTCCCGATTGTTCCGCTTCCGCCTGTGACGAGAACCCTCCGCTCCTTCAACCTTCCATTCGACGTTCGGCGTTCCCTCCTGCCTTATTCCGGTATGCCGCTGTCCGGCCGGGTTCAAACAGAACGGGTCCCGGACAGCCTTCAGCCCTGCTGTTCCTTCTTCACGAACAGGCTTCTCAACTCGCTGCCGACGCTCTCTATCTGCTCCTTTTTTGCATCCTCCCTCAGCTTTCTGAGGGTCGGCATCTCGCTGTAGTACTCCTTCATCCATTCCTCTGCGAATGATCCGTTTCTTATGTCGTTGAGAATTTCCTTCATGCTCTGCACTGAGTGCTCGTCTATTACCTTCGGGCCTCTCGTCCTGCCGCCGTATTCGGCAGTATTGCTCACGTTGTCCCACATGTTTTCGATGCCCCCTTTCTGAATGAGATCAACAATGAGTTTCAGCTCATGCAGCACCTCGAAATAAGCCACTTCCGGCTGATACCCTTCAGAAACAAGCAGCTTGAATGCCTTTCCGATTAGCTCTGCGACACCTCCGCAGAGAACAACCTGTTCACCGAAGTTGTCCGTCTCTGTTTCCTCCCTGAAAGTTGTCTTTATGACGCCGGCTCTCGTGGCCCCTATCCCCTTCGCAATCGCAAGCGCAATGCCCAGAGCATTTCCGGAAAAGTCCCTTTCCACCGCGACCAGCGATGGTGTGCCAAAACCCTCAAGGAATGTGTTTCTCACCATCGCTCCTGGGCCTTTGGGCGCAACCATGATGACATCTACGCCTCCCGGCGGTTCAATTCTGTGGAAATGTATGCTGAAACCGTGTGCGAATTCCAGTACCTTTCCCCTGCTCAGATTCATGGCAATGTCGTTCATGTAGACATCGGCCTGCACTTCGTCCGGTATCAGCAGCATTATTATGTCGGCCCGTTTCACCGCCTCACGCACCTCAAGCGGTCTGAAACCGTCTTTTTCGGCTGTTTTCCAGCTCTCGCCGTTTTTCTTCAGTCCCACGACCACTTCAACACCTGAGTCCCTCAGGTTCAGCGCCTGTGCCCTTCCCTGGATGCCGTAGCCGATAACCGCAACCTTCTTTCCATTGAGCAGACCCAGGTCTGCGTCCCTGTCATAGAAAGCATTGACCATATTATTCACCCGAGCATTTCCTGCGGATTTAACTTCCTTTCCTTTCCGCCGGAGTATTCATCCTGCCGGTCACCGCCGTCAGCAGTCAGCCTGATATCTCTTACACCGTCTATTCTGCCCACAGACTTTGCTATCCGTGCGGCGTCCGTCTCCCTTCCCGTATGCACTTCAATGGTATCCATGTCACTGTGCCGTACGAAAGTCAGCCTGTCGATGGTTATATTCCTTCTGCTGAACTCGATTATGATCCGCTGAAGCACTCCGTCCCGATCATCTGCCGAAATTTTCAATTTCGCCGTCATTTATATCCTTCCATTTACATCTTCCGTAAATCGTTCCTCCCTTGCCTGCCCATGGAGGGGTCATCGGCAGGCAGTCCTCGTTGATGTCTATCCTCATGTCTGCAACGAACGGTATGTCGCTGTCAAGTCCGCGCATTATGGCTTCCCGGACTTCGCCCGGTCTCTCCACAACGACTCCCTCTCCGCCCATCGCCTCTGCAAATTTCACAAAATCCGGGCTTATCCTGTAGTCTGCGCAGAAAATATGATTGCTGTAGAACTGTTTCTGGAACTGCCTTATCATCCCGAGGCTGTTGTTGTTCATGATGATGACGAATACAGGCAGGTTATTTTCCACCGCAGTTGAAAATTCTCCGAAGGTCATCTGGAAACCGCCGTCACCGGTCAGGCAGACAGTCTTTGTTTCGGGCTCCGCCGCCTTTGCGCCGATGGCGGCCGGCAGACCAAACCCCATGGTGCCGAGGCCGCCGGAAGTGACGAACCTTCTGCCGTTCCTTGCCTCGAAAAAGTGTGCCGCAAACATCTGGTGCTGGCCCACGTCCGTGGTGAGTATGGCATCTTCGGGAAGGAGTCTGTTCAGCTCATGCAGTATTTTCTGCGGCTTGAGAGGTGTGTCACCGTAATTGAAGTCGCACTGGCAGAACGACTTCATTGCCGCAACCCTCCTGATCCACAGTGCTCTCGATGCTGCCCTTCTGTCTACAGTCCTTATCAGTATCTCCACTATTTCGTCGCAGTTGCCTGCCAGTCCAACGATGTTTGTCACGTTCTTCCCGATTTCGGCAGTGTCGATGTCAACATGGATTATTCCTGCCTTCGGAAGAAACTCCGAACTTCTGCCAGTTGTCCTGTCGCTGAATCTGGTGGCTATTGCGAGAACAACGTCAGCTTCTTCAAGAACAGCAGCGGACGATCGCCTTCCGTGCATTCCGGCTGTACCCATCGAGAGGGGGTGACTCTCATCTACCGCTCCCTTTCCCATTACCGTTGTTATGACCGGGGCACCGATGAGTTCGGCAAGCATGCTTATGGATTTGCCGCACCCTGACCATTTGGCACCGCCGCCGACAAGTATCGCGGGCCTTTCGGCTCCGTTGAGCATGGCAACCGCAGTCCCCAGGTTGGCCAGATCCGACTTTGCCGGGAAAGAGACAGGGGCCATATAGGGGTCGCCGGCCATTTCATTGGCAACGGTGTCTGTCGGAAGGTCAACGGCCACTGGTCCGAATCTTCCGTTTACAGCGACCTCGAATGCCCTGCTGATCATGTAGGGTATATCCTCCGGCCTGCGTATCTTGAAGTTGCTCTTTGTAACCGGTATCATCATGTCGAATGTGTCAGATTCCTGGAACGCATCGTTGCCCATCATTCTCGTCGAAACCTGACCCGTAAGGCAGACCATCGGTGAGGAGTCGAGAAACGCCGTTGCTACGCCTGTTATCATGTTCGTGGCGCCCGGACCGGATGTACCGAGACAGACTCCTGGTTTGCCGCTTATCCTTGCATAGCCGTCTGCCATATGCGCTGCACCTCCCTCATGTCTCGTGAGTATGCTCCTGATCGTGCTGCCCATCAGCTCATCGTAGATGGGAAGGTTTGCACCTCCCGGTATGCCGAATATCGTCTTAACGCCGTGTTCCGACATTGTGTTTACTAGAACTTTTGCTCCTTTCATACTACCAACTCCCTGAAACGCTAAACCGGCAGAAGGTTCAGGTTCAGGCAATAATGAAGTGCAACAATGCTGCAGAAATAGGGACAGCTGTTTCACACGCGGCACTTCTGACTTTCATCTTTCCGTCGCAGAGAACGCTTTGTATAAATACCTTGTGACGAATTAGCAGGGTCCTGAAATTTAAATTAATACGACGTTTGACGGAACCATACATCGTTAGTCCGTGACGTGTCGGCCCGTGGCTGAAGGCGTGCAATCACTGAAATTCGCGAAGTTCTGGGTCGAGTGCTATGGACTGCCATGAAACTGCTGTTGAGCGTCTCCCAGACAATAATTAGCATAGCTTTTAAATATGGTAAGACACATCCAGGTTTGTTCCAAATGATGAATCGCACGCGTTATCGGCTGGCATCTGTTTTTTTGATGGCAGCCGCCGGAAAACCTGTGCCAGGGGGAGAAAGCCCGTCAGCTTCCGCATTGAATCCCAGATTGAATAAGGGAAGAAAGGGAGCGCTGATTGCGGTTGCAGTAGTGGTCATACTGCTGGTTGCCGGTGTGTCGGCCTACATAGTCCTTGTAAACCACAAAAAAACATCGCTTTCTATTACGCCTTCAAGCAGCTTTTCAATCGTCACTCAGGGAACTGCTGTCACTTTCTATCTTGGTGCCAAGGTTTCAGGTGTGAAAATAACTTCCACTGTGTGGAATTTCGGTAATGGTATATCGGAAAAATTCACAGGCGGAAGCGGCAGCACCGTACAGTACATTTATCCGTATCCGGGTAACTACCTTGTCTACGTTCGGGTTAATGGAACCAGCGGAACAAGCGCAGATAATGCCGCGAGCCTTCTGCCGGTAGTTGTCTCCCCTCTCACCTCCGCCTCAGACATCAGTCAGCTTTATCCCGCATCTATAGCGGTCTCTGCAAGTTCCGCGTCAAATACGAGTGTATCGTCCGGTGAGCCTTCGATTATAGGTGTCGGCGGATTTGTAAATGTTACATCGCTTCTGCCCGCCAGCTTCGGCAATTATCCCACAGCTTCGGGATGGAATCTGCAGGGCATTTCCTTTTCATCTGCGGGACACAGTTTCTCCTGGAATTCATCGGATGTCTCCATAGGCACCGATTACCTTAATGTAACCTACAAAACTGCAGGCATTACGTATGTGCTCATGAACGCGACAACCAACAGTTCTACCTCCTCCCTGACATGGTCCTATATCCAGACTGTCGCGGTTGGAAAATTCGCGATACCTCCTCTTGCAACTTCCAGCAGAAAGGGCATAGTGGATGCGGCATACATACCGGGAGGATTCAGGACCATGGATCCTGCCCTTGCATATGATACAATAAGCGGAGAGGTTGTTTTCGAGATATACCAGAACCTTGTCCAGTTTGCTCCGGGTAACAACCCGGCCTCCTTCATACCTGTTCTTGCAGCACAGGTTCCGTCTGTTTCCAATGGGCTGCTCAGCATTCAGAACAGGAGCGGCCTGAGTTATGTCAACTACACGTTCAACATCAGGCAGAATATAAAATTTTCAGATGGAAACCCGCTTACGGTGTACGATGTATGGTTCTCATTTATGAGGACACTGCTCTTTACCAACGACCCGGGAGATCCCGGCTGGCTCCTGGCACATGCCCTGATACCCGGAGCCAGTGTTTACGGCCCGTACAATCTGACACCGTTCTGGATAGACAAGGCAATAACATATAATTCGACCTCCATCGAATTTCACCTGCTGCCAACGACCAACGGTTCGCTCTATGGAATTTCTCCTGTGAACGGGACAAACGCCGCGTACTTCCTTACGGGCGTCAATACATCCTCCTCAACTGCCTTTTCTGAGGGCTATGCGGCAACAACCTACACCTCCTATGGGGCTTCGGTTTATTTCCTCCAGCTGCTCACGGGGACGGAGGCAAGCATAATGGATGCCTCGTGGGCCGCACAGCATGGTGCAGGCATACCGGGCAATACCACTCAGGACTATTACAACTACCAGGCGTTCGGCAATCCGCCACAGTGGAATCAGGCGATTCAGTTCGGCGCAATGGGCACCGGACCATACATGGTGTCACTGGTCAATCCCGGTCAGCTCATCCAGTTCGTACCCAACCCGTATTATACATCGACCCCCGGCTACCCGCCTGCTTCGCAGATTCCACCTTCTGTCACCATCTACTACTACTCCTCGGAGTCGGTTGCCCAGCTCCAGTTCATCAACGGTGCCGCAGACTTTGCTGAGGGTGCCTTCCCCTCGACATCCACCGGAACAGTGGTGAACCTGATACAGAAAGGACTTGTGAAATCAATCAGCGAGCCGCAGGTCGCAACCAACTTCTACAATTACAATCTGCAGATAAACGTGACCGGGCTGACAGCAGCAGGTTACACTGCAAGCTTCCCTGCCTCCAGTGAATACAGCGTCCCCGGCATCGGAACGGTTTCCGTCTTCTTCGGAAATCTGAGCGTCAGGAAGGCATTCACCTATGCATATAATCAGGCGCAGCTCATCTCGGAATACACTTCCTACGGCATCAGTTTCGCGGAAAATCTTACCGGCTTCATTCCCAGAGGTGTTTCGGAGTATCCATCCAATATAACCAATGTTTCAGCGGATCCGTATGTTCCCTATTACAATATGACGCTCGCCGAGCACTACTGGAACAACACGCCCTACAGGACGCAGGGGAAAGGAAACGTGACATTCCCCATCTTCGATCTTTCCGGGCAGTCTGTAGAGGATCAGATAATCGAGAGCTACTGGATACCTGCCATTGAGCAGGCAACAAACGGCACCGTCAAGCCATATCTCGAAGATCTGCCTTCTTCAAGCCTGTTCACATATGAATCTGTTGCTTCCGGGACCGACATACTTCCTATCGCATGGGATGCGTGGTACGCAGATTATCCCGACGCATCTGATTATGCTGCAACTTTCGCTTCGCCTTTTGCGCTGGACATGTATCCCTTCGGTGTCTATCCGGGAACCGGTTTCAATTCGTCAACGAATCCGCACCAGTGGTCCATTCTGCACTCTGTCTGGAATTACAGCTATCTCGCCCTGAATGAACTCAACGCCTCAGTTCGGGATTATTACTACTGGATGGCGGACCTGGAATTCTCGAGTCTTTACCTGATGGTCGGAAACATCCAGCCTCTCGGCGTACTGTATTACAGATCGTGGATAGTCACAAGCTCCCTTGCATGGTCATTGAGTCCTGGCGATACCCTCGAGAACGTCGTCTTCTTTGGATTGCAGAAGACATAAACTCCACGCAACGGTCTTTGCCGGACAGCAGACAGCACGCCGAATACCCTAGAGCGGGAAGGCGGTGCCGGCGACGCTGCTGTCCGTATATATACAGTCAGGGCGTCCGGGAGACAGAGACAGCGCCTTCAATCCTGCGCAGGCTGGCATTGTGCGATGTTCCCGGCGGTTAACGGGTAGTTATTTAAGCAGGATCGGGTTATGGCATTATTGTCAATATTGATAGCGGGGGGTCGGATGGACACAGGTATTGCAATAATAGCGGTCGTTATTCTTGGGGCCGTAGTCTTCAACATGTGGTTTGCCTGGGCAGTGTACTACGTATCCGGAAGGCAATAAATTCACTTCAGTTCAGGGCATTTATATCCTTCAGGCGAATGCTTTCTCCAGGCGCTCTCCGTACAGCTATCTATTTATCCGCTTTTGCCTGTTTCCGTGCCTGTGCTTTACAGGTATTTTGGCAGAACGGGCGTAAAGGTTTCAACGGTCGGAATGGGAACTTACTATGATTTCAGATGGATAACAGTTGCGTCTCTTTTTGGCTTCAGGTTGCGCCGAACAGAGATTATCAGGGCCCTGCGCACGGGCATCGATGCAGGGATAAACCTTATTGATACTGCAGAATTCTATAAAAGCGAAGCCCTTGTGGCCGAGGCTGTAAAAGGCTATGATCGGGAGAAACTTTTCATTGCAACCAAGGTTTTCCCGACACATCTGAAGTTCGGGAAGGTAATCAGATCCTGCGAGAGGAGTCTCAGGAGACTCGAACTGGACTATATCGACCTTTACCAGATTCACTTTCCCAGGCAGAGCATTCCGCTTTCTGAAACAATGGGCGCGATGGAGAAACTCGTTGACGAGGGGAAAATCAGATACATCGGCATAAGCAATTTTTCGCTGGATAAAATGAGGGAAGCGGAGAGCGCACTCAAAAAATACCAGCTCGCTTCAACCCAGATGCACTACAACATGATGCACAGGGACGTCGAGAATGAAATACTTCCTCACTGCACTGAAAACGGCATAGCGCTGATGGCCTATTTTCCAGTCGCCCACGGAAAACTGGCAAAACCGGCTGGCGGGGAGACGCATTCCTCACTCGAATCAATCAGAAAGAAATACGGTCTTGCGACCATCGCGCAGGTCGGTCTCAACTACCTGATATCAAAGGGCGAAAATGTATTTCCAATACCGAGGGCTTCAAACCCGGAACATGTCTTCCAGAATGCCGAACTTGGCAGGAATCTATTCAGCAACGCGGATATGGCTGTCCTTGCCGGTCTCTTCAGCTGACTGTTCATACCGTGCCTGCAACCGTAAACCAGGCTGCAATTGTATTTATAAAACAGGCACGGATCAAGTATGATGCATAGCATTGAAAAGATTCTCGCGCGGCTCAGAGACAGCCGTATGCGTGACCTGAGCATCTCCATATTGCATGAAACCGGCATCGATGCAGAGAGGTTGAACATTTTATCCACGGACGCAATGCGCAGAATCGAGCCTGAAGCTCTCGATGCTGCAATACAGCTTGCACGCGCTAAACTGGAGCACATCAGAATTGAGGCGAAGCTTTCAGATTCGGTGAACAGGCTGTCATCAATAACCTCCAGACTCGAATCGGCAGAGGTGAATTTCAAAAAAGAGTTGAACAATTACGGAACATATCTCCAGGACAACAGATTTCTTATCTCTCTGGTAGACGGTGGTGATGGCAATTCGGTGCGTCAGTCAAAAATACGCTGAGCGGGTTGCAATCTCCATCCTCCTTCAGTTTACCGGCGAAAGGAAGGGAACCGAACTGCTGCCGGGCGCCTCAGAGATGAGCAGAGCCATCCACAACCTTCGGAGGACAAATGAATCAGCTGAAATTGAACTGAAAGAACTTGAACATAAAATCGTGGAATTGGGAGATAAACTGATGGACATTGAGTCGAAGAGGGCCAGTATCCATTTCCAGTCGTTTTCCCTGTTCAACGAGAACACTTCGCTCGCGATTCACGTCTGCGGGACGGATATACTCAAATCTGCGGAGAATCCGGCCGAGACGCACGCAGCGCTCGATGCCATACTCAATCGCTACGTTTTCAAAAACACGAGCATTTAATAATTCAGTGGTGTTCAAGCTCATAATTATGAAAGCCATTGCCGTGAAACCCGGAACTCCGGGCGTTTTTCTGACCGAAGCTCCTGAGCCTGGCGCGTCCGGAAGTGAACTGCTGCTTGCGCCTGAGCTTGTGGGCATTTGCGGAACCGACAGGGAGATCATTTCAGCCTTCTATGGCGAGGCGCCGCCGGGGCAGAACATGCTGATAATCGGCCATGAAGCTCTGTGCAGGGTCGTCGAGCCGGGCAACAGCGCTTTCAGAAAGGGTGACATGGTAATACCGACTGTCAGAAGAGGATGCGGAGAGTGCTGGAGCTGTCTGCATGGTCAGTCGGACATGTGTTTTACCGGAAAATACAAGGAGAGGGGAATAAAAGGTCTCAACGGATACAACTGTGAACTCGTTGCCGAAGTGCCGGAATACCTTGCATCCGTACCCTCAGGGATAGGAGACGCGGCGGTGCTCACCGAACCGATGACAATCGGGGAGAAGGCCATTATCCAGTCACTCAACCTGCAGCAGAGAGTCAAATGGGACTGCGGAGGCGATTTTTCCTGCAGAAAGGCGCTTGTTCTCGGAACGGGCCCAGTCGGTCTGCTTGCCGCACTCGCCCTGAGAATAAGGGGGTTCGAGGTATGGGCAGCAGACAGGCATGACGACACGACATTAAGGGCACAGCTGCTCATTTCCGCGGGTGTCCGGCATTTCAATTCGGGTGCCGGCGCGATAGCAGACCTTGCCAAATCCGTCGGCAAGTTCGATTTCATAATCGAGGCGACGGGCGATGCTATAGTCGGACTCGACAGCGTTCCAGGTCTCGCTCCGAACGGGATTATGGCACTTACCGGTATTCCCGGCGGAGCTCAGAACTATCAGATGCCCGCTGTCCAGATAATGCGCTCCATTGTGCTCAACAATGCCATTGTTGTCGGCATTGTCAATGCAAACATAAGTTATTTCAGGACAGCTCTTCTTGATATGGTGGAAATCAACAGGCGTTTTCCCGGAATACTGGACAAGATACTTTCACACAGGTTTTCGCCTGCCGATTATTCGAAAGCATATTCGATAAGGGACAGGGAAGTTATCAAGGTGGCAATAGACTGGAAGGGAGAGTGATCTGCCTGCCAAGGGATGTACCGATTGGAAACGAGAAGCTGCTCATTGCGTTTGATCGTGATTATCTGATACGGGACATATACTTCCCGTTCATAGGCGATGAGAATCACAGCGTGGGGCACAAATTCAGAATAGGTGTCTGGGTCAACGGATCGTTCAGCTGGATCGACGGTCCCGGATGGAACAAGAGCCTCCAGTACGTCGAGGACGAGCTGGTGACCGACGTGCTGCTCAGCAATCCGGGGCTTGGTGTTGAGATACGTTTCAACGATGCCGTTGATTTTGTAATAGATGCGATGGTGAGAAAGATCGACGTCAGGAGGACGGCGGATACAGATGCCGAAATCCGCCTGTTTTTCCATCACGATTTTCATCTGTACGGAAACGATATCGGCGACACGGCATATTTCGATCCTCAGCTGAACGTTATAATACATTACAAGGACCAGCGCTATTTCCTCATGGACGCAGGTGCTGAAGGAAACGGCGGTATCGACATGTTCGCGTGCGGGCAGAAGGAAATGGCCGGCAAGGAGGGGACCTGGCGTGATGCAGAGGACGGCATACTTTCGGGAAACACCATCTCACAGGGCTCAGTCGACTCCGTTTTGGGCGTTATTTTCAGGGTAAAGGCGGGTGCATCAAAGCAGGGGTATTATTACATGCTCGCCGGGACAGACTACGACAGCGTTGACAAGCTCCAGAATCTTGTAAGATCCCGCGGCGTCGAAAAGTTCATAGAGCGAACCGGTAACTACTGGAAACTCTGGTGCAGCAAGCAGCACAGGCAGTTCGAGGGCCTCCCTGACTACATGAGGAGGCTGTACAGGAGGAGTCTGCTTGCCATTGCCACAAATCTGGACCGGAACGGCGGCATACTTGCCGCAAACGATACTGATCTGCTGAGATTCAACAGGGATACATACAGCTATGTCTGGCCGCGGGACGGCGCGCTCGTAAGCCTGGCCCTCGACAATGCAGGCTACAGCTATCCGGCTTCCCGCTTTTTTGAATTCTGCATGAGGGGTATCAGTCACAGAGGCTATTTCCTTCAGAAGTACAATCCCAACGGCTCATTTGCAAGCAGCTGGCATCCCTGGGTCCTGAACGGGAAACCGTCCCTGCCGATTCAGGAAGACGAAACCTCCCTGGTGCTCTATGCACTGTGGAATCATTTTGAGAAATGCGGCGATGTGGAGTTCA
This sequence comes from Candidatus Sysuiplasma jiujiangense, assembly GCA_019721075.1. Classification (NCBI taxonomy): domain Archaea; kingdom Methanobacteriati; phylum Thermoplasmatota; class Thermoplasmata; order Candidatus Sysuiplasmatales; family Candidatus Sysuiplasmataceae; genus Candidatus Sysuiplasma; species Candidatus Sysuiplasma jiujiangense. Next base: position 1,650 of record JAHEAD010000016.1, on the reverse strand, counting down.
TAAAACCGCTTTACAGGCCGCTGATAAAGAATTCGGCGGATTTCATCTCATCCTACGTGGACCTGGATACAGGTCTTCCGCTGGACAGTTATGATCTCTGGGAGGAAAGGAGGGGTGTTTTCACATTTACCTGTTCCGCCAATTATGCCGGCCTGATGGCGGCTGCAAAATTCAGCGAGAGCTTCGGCGAGATGAACATAGCCAAGAGATATTCTGCCGCAGCCGAAAGGATGAAGGCTGCAATCATCGAGCAGCTCTACAGCAGGAGCGATCACAGATTCATACGCGGTCTCCTGATGGGGCAGGACGGAAAGCTCTACAGGGACAGTGCGGTGGACGCAAGCCTTTCCGGAATATTCTATTTCGGCGTTCTCCCTGCGGATGATCCGATGGTTGCCGGAACCATGCACGCGATACAGGAACGCCTGTGGGTCAGGGGCAATATCGGAGGAATTGCAAGATATGAGGGAGATTATTATCAGAGATCCGCTTCCGGCAACGACATCCAGGGCAATCCGTGGTTCATCTGCACGCTCTGGCTTGCGGACTGGTACACTGCGGTGGCAAAGGATGCCGCATCTCTTTCCATTGCGCTCGGACTCATCAAGTGGGCTGCGGACCATGCCTCTCCAAGCGGTATCATGGCGGAACAGATAGATCCGCACACCGGTTCTCCGCTTTCCGTTTCCCCCCTGACATGGAGTCACGCAGCATTTGTTGATGCGGTCGACAGATATATAGAAAAATCGAAAACACTGGGATTGATAAAATGAATGAAATCAGCTCAAGGATCATCGACATTTCCGCTGCTGTCAGCGAACGCATCCCGATCTATGAGGGAAATCCCCCGCTGTCCATGACATGGGCAATGAGCCTCGCCTCAGGGGACGGCGTGAACCTGACGGAAATCCATGAGGGCGTTCACACGGGCACCCACATCGACGCGCCACTGCATTTCATCGATGGCGGCACGACAATCGATCTCGTTTCGCCTCGACACTTCTTCTGCAACGTTCAGGTGGTGGAGACGAGGGGAAGGACAATCCGCCCTGACGTGTTCAGGAGGAAGGCGATACGGGACGGCGACGGAGTCCTCTTCAAGACATCCAATTCGCTTCTCTATGGCAGGAAATTTACCAGAGACTTCGTCTATCTGGAGGCGGAGACAGCGGAAAGACTCGTGGAAATGAGGGTGCCTGTGGTCGGGATAGATTATCTGTCGGTGGAGAAATTCGGCTCCACTGCGGCTCCGGTTCACCATACCCTGCTCAGGGAGGGGATACCCATAATCGAAGGTCTGGTACTCAAAGGTGTGAAACCGGGCAGATACACGCTTTCAGCAATGCCGGTCAAGCTCGAAGGACGGGAGGCAGCGCCTGCACGCGCCGTGCTTTTCGATCCGCCGCTCGCCAACGTGTTAAATATTCGCTGAATGGGCCGGTCGGGATTCGCTTAAAATATTAATGGAATACCATGGCAACATACCGTCAGCCTATTGAATATCCCCGGAAAAACAGTGCTTCTATGCCGTCAGGTCCTGTCTGCCAGTATTAAATCCAGGTAAACGTCAGGCAAGAAGACGTGCACATTTCCGCGACGATGATCTACGGTAAGGGTGTGTGCGTCAGGACCGGTTTGTATTTTCTCCAC
>JAHEAD010000015.1:3508-46138 GCA_019721075.1 Candidatus Sysuiplasma jiujiangense | reverse complement strand
GCAACACCACCTTCATTCTTCGGAGTGGGATAGACGGGAATGGTTCCAGTTGGCATCTGTTCAGACCTTACGGGCAATTGCCCTGCACGGAACCAACGATAGGCCGTCTTGTAATCTATGCCTTGTTCCCGCGCCCAATCCGCCAACTTCATTTGATCCTACATAAGCACATATGGTATTGAAGTTTCCTGCTGCTAATTACCCTTGTTTCTTCAGCTTCCGGATCCAGAGCAGGCCTGACCTTCACATCCATTTTAGTGACTCTCCAGTAGCCTTCCTTGTTCCTTTCAAGCGTCGGTGTCACTTCTGTATGTATGCCCTTGACGTCTATCCTGCTCTTTCTCAGACAGAAAGCAAGACTAGCGCTCAGGCAGTTCCCTATTGCAGCAGCGAGCACCCTCGATGCATTGGGCCCCTCAAGCCTGCCAAGCGGTTCCGGCTCGTCCATGACAAGTGTCGTTCCGTCCGCGTCAGGGAACGAAACACGGAAGACATAGTCGTGCAGAAGATCAATTTCCACTTTCGGTTTTTCATCCATGCTTATTTCACTCCTTTTCCATAACCAGCCAGGCTCATACACAAACACATAGTCGAACTTTGCGATTGGCCCGTCATATTTGCCTGAACAGGGGGATATGTCAAAGTTTCATCACTGTTTAACAAAATTCCAGGTCTGATGCCAGCATTTCGATTCGCCCATGCCTTAAGCGGGAGTGGTGTGAAGACGCAAAAGCCAAATTTGAAATAGACTGCCTGATATGACCGCGGATGGGGTCATTTGGCAGATTATTCCACATATGTAGAGAATGCGAAATGGTCATCGCTTCACAGCTGGATATTCACTGCCTTTTGTGTTGGGACACTGCTAGAGGCATACATTTACTCGCTCCCGTACATCGCCACAACCTGGGTGAAATTTCCGATATACCTCATAGCCCTGATTTCTGTCTGGTCACCGCTCTGGCTCCTTGTGGGCGGTATTGCCGCAGGCCCTCTTGCAGACCGCATAGGCAGGAAGAAGACGTTCTATGTTACACTCTCAACCTATGTCGTTGGCGCTCTTGTGCTGATTGCTGCATACGACTTTGTCGAAATTCTGATTGCTCTTGCAATCCTGCTGCTTGCCGCAGGAGGGGAATACAACACGATTCTGGTCAGCACCCACGAACTTTTTCCAAAAAAACACAGATCCAAGGCCCTGTATCTCGAACTGAATTTCACGAACGTCGGCGGTATCGTCGCTACGGCGCTTGCAATAGTGGCAATTACTTCCGTCTCTTCCCAGAAACTCCTTCTGGGAATCTCTGTAATTGCTGTGGCTCTCGTTATCTTCCTTATCAGACTAAGGCTCCCTGAATCAGTAATGTGGCTTGAGAAGTCGGGTGAAGAAAATACAGCCGGCAGGGAGTTTGCCGAATACTATGATGGCAGTCCCGAGACGGTGAAGGCAGGTGAAACGCATTTCACGAAGGAGGCCGAGCCCGGGGAGCGGAAACATCCCGGGAAAGCGTTCAGGTTGGCAGTTGGAGGCATCATCGGGTGGTCCTATACTGCGGGCTTCAGCCTGGGCGTCCTCGCAATCGGCCCATACTTCTTTCCTTCTCTGACAGACTACATAATACTCATATCCGGTGTATCTGCATTCCTTGGCGGTTTCATAGGCATATTTTCCGACAGGCTGAGCAGGAGGAATATGCTGACTTATTCCATAATAGGAATGATAGTCGTGACATTTCTTTTCATCGTGACAGAGAAAGTATGGCTTGTAGACATGATTGTGTTCTGGCTCCTCTTTGTCGTGCTCAACATAATGATAAACATATTCTTCCTTACTGAGGACACGCTGAAATCGGAGGTGTGGCCGGTGAAGGGGCGCGGCACATTTACAGGCATAGTCCGTGTAATATCACTTGGCGGTTCCATACCTGTTATCTTCCTTGCCTCTGAGCTGCCGATTGGCGACTATCTCTGGGCAGAACTCGGCATCTTTGCTCTCGGACTCGCCGCTGCAGTCGCATGGCGTCTCCATGGCGTCGAGACCGGTGAAGGGCAGAGCGTAAGAATGTGGGGCTGAACTCTTGAATGAGACAGAGCAGAGGGCGGCGGGCACCTTTTCCGGCGTTGCCATCGGAGATGCACTGGGTGCGGCAACGACCTTCATTCCCCATCGCGAAATTTTAATGAAATTTGGCAGGGTAACTGGTTTCATCGAACCCAAATCTTCCAGGGTCCATGAGGCTCTCTCTGCCGGAAGCTTTACAGACGACACGGAGCTTACTCTGGTTCTTGCAGAATCAATAATCAGGACTGGAGCTGTCTCGCCGGATGCATTTGCAAAGTCGCTTGTATCATGGGCCAAAAGGCGCAGCATACTGCAGACAACTCTAATCGGACCAAGCACCCGTCGTGCAATAACGAAGCTCATGAACGGGCAGTCGCCCGAAAAATCGGGACAGGGCGGGACCACCAACGGATGCGCCATGAGAATTTCACCCGTGGCCATTGTAAATGCAGGCCGTGCGGACGAAGAGGCCAAGTCGGATGTTGAAAAAGCCTGCATGCCCACTCACTGCACAGGCATTGCAATATCCGGTGCAACAGCAGTCTGCCTTGCGACAAAGAGGGCCATCGAGGGCGAGAGGGACACCGCTCTGATAATACAGAGTGCGCTCGACGGTGCGGCTTTTCCAAGCTGCTCAAAATGCGGCCGTGATTATCGCGGCAAACTGGATCTCAGGATACGTCATGCCATCCGGATAGCGGAAGGTGCAGGAAGCGAGGAACAGCTGCTCACCGATCTCTATGCTTTTATGAAAGGCAAGAGGAAGGCACTCACCGAGGACGCCGTGCCGATAGCGCTTGCATTATGCGCGTATGCGGAATTCGATTTCAACCGCGTCGCGCTGCTTTCAGCAAATCTGGGCGGCGACTGTGATACCATCGGTGCCATAGCAGGCGCAGTGTCCGGCGCCTACACAGGGCTGGGAGGCATACGCAGTGACTGGGTGCGTGCAGTCGGAAAGAATTCGGATGTCGACCTTATCAAAACCGCGAGAGTGCTGTTAAATGCGAAAAGACATTGATCTTCTATGTATCGGCGATGCAGTCCTGGATATTTACCTCGATATAGATTCCTTTCCCCTGAAGGCTGACAAAGTCGTTTCATCCGGGAGTGCGTCATTCGTGCCCGGCGGAATGTGCACTGTCGCGATAACGGCGAGCAGAATGGGCTTGAGGACTGCGCTCTTCGATTTCCTGGGAAAGGATCCTGCAGGATCGCTGCTGCTCAGTGTGCTGAGGAAGGAAGGTGTCTGCACAGGAGGCGTAGTTTCGTCTTCCGGCCGGCACACGGCAATTTGCGCCGTGCTCGTGAGCAGGAAGAAGGAACACACATTTGTCGGATACGGCGGCAGCGGCGTCCATTCCCAGCTGCTGTCGCGGCGACTGCAGGCAGTTCTGCCAGGGACAAGGGCTATTTTTTTCGACGGTTATTTCATTTCGCAGGCGGTAAAGATTGCAGGTATGATGCGCAGTATTCTGGAGCAATGCAGGAAAACGGGTGTGACGGTGGCGTTCGATCCGGGACCGCTGATTGACACAATACCCGATCCGGGGTTCTTCCTGACGAACTCGGATATCGTGTTTGTCAACGAAGTGGAGCATCGATTCCTGCGCAGGTTCAAATCAGTGCACAGCTCCGGTGCAAAAGGAAATCTGATAGTTGTAAAGACCGGGGAAAGAGGCGCGTATGCAACTGACGGTAATGTGTCTGTTCGCGTTCCCGGTGTCAAAGCAAGGAGGCTGGAAAATACAGTCGGCGCAGGCGATGCGTTCGACGGCGCTTTCATGTGGGCACACTTAGGTGGCATGGATCTGGAGGATTCGCTGAACGCAGGCAACATAGTTGCTTCACGCAAAGTGAGTTCGCCGGGACTTTCGGGCATTCCTTCGGGGAAAGAGGTCACACGGGAAATGAGAAGAAAACATTCCCGTCGCTGAATTCAGGGGCCGGAGCTGTGGCACCGGCTGTAAGGCTGCAGAAATTGCGTGCTCTGTTTGACTAAAAAAACGAGCGCAGGCCCATGAATTTATTCGTGGGTAAGCGGGCGGCGGAACTAAACAGGAAGGTGAATATGCAACAGATGTGGCCTCCGGTGTATGTCCCCTTCAAGTACCGCCTGTATCCGTTCCGCAACCAGGAACGTAAGCTCATGCGCCAGCCCGATGAGCTGAGGTCCCTCTGGAACTATGCGCTGGAGCAGAGACAGCATGAATGGAAAACAGGGCGGGTTTCAGTCGTCTATGCTGAAAAGTGCAAATCACTCGCTATGTGGCACAGTAACGACGGCAGCGGTATAGGTCAAGTCTACAGTCATGTCGCACAGGAATGCCTGCACAGGCTGGACAGGGCATTCAAATCATTCTTCAGACACATTGCAGGATATCCGCGTTTCAAGGATGAAATGCTGTCGCTTACCTATCCCGACGCATACAACGGCTCCGCCGTAACCACAGACGGCAGGGCAGGGCATGCCCGAATTCACGCGCGTGGAGAGAATTGCCAACACCTCCCAGAAGGGAAGGTGAGCAGTCTCGAAGAAACGTGAACCGCCGGCCGCAAAGGAGGTCGCATTCTAATGCAGCCAGGAACACACGAATTTATTCGCGGGAGGATGTCAGGTGATTCCAATGGCTGGGTATCCAAACGCCTTAGCCGTCAATGTGCCTGACGAAGACTCATTCTGGAAGGCAGGCGCAATATATTACGAAAGGAATGACGGCCGCGTTCTTGTTCCAGAGAGGCTTGTGGTCAGCTGCACTGTCAATTTGCCAGATCGGTGTCCAGGTTAGTTCAACTATCAGTCATGCTTATGCCGATTGCGATACTTGTAACGATGCCTGCCCGATGATTCCTGCGCCTGAAAGTGCCTGGGCTCTACAAAACTGAAACGGAAAATATTTCTATCCGTCGCTATTATCCGCCTCAGGTTACCCTGACAAAAATGCAAGGAGGAAGGCCGGCCGCAGCATTGTTGCTGGTCGTAATTTCAATAATTGTGGTGTTCACCGTTCCGGCAGTTTCCAGGCATACGGGCAGTCCACTGTTTTACAGAAATCAGTCTGCTGAAGTGAAGTTCCCTGTTTGGTTTTTTAACGGTTCGTTTGTCCGTTACAGTGTAAAGTCCACGGGCTCTCCCTCCGGCAGCAATGGAACGACGGTTCAGACCTTTTATATATCGAAGGTGAGCACAGCAAACGGGAGCTACACGGTGACAGTATCAGGTTCTTCAGGCTCTGGAGTTCCTAACACGACAGTTTCGGAGAATCTGTCCTCGCAGTCGCTGTATCCTGCCGTCAATCAGACGGCGCTGATGTATTTCAACGCTGGAAAGGTGCCCCCGTGGGTATCTGCCATGGAAGGTCCAGACTTCTCTATGACAGTTTCCGCGAATTCTTTGTTCACAACGCCTCTCGGCACTTTTCACTCAGACACCGTTCATCTGCATCAGGTTGTCTTCCTGCACGGAACAGCCATTTATTTCAACGCAACCTTTGCGATTGACAGATTTTCCGGTATTAGGCTTGGCGGACAAGCGAATACGTACTACGGGCAGGTATGGAACAATGAGAGCAGTGCTGTAATGGCGACGAACGTACCGCTGGGTCCCTCCGTCTCGTCGTCTCAGCGCGGTCTGTCGCAGTTTGTTCTGGAAGGCATCGCAGGCGCTGTTGCGATTGTTGCTGCAGTGGCTTTTCTGGTATTTCTGAAAAGAAAGCGAACAGGGGGCAGACCGGGATAGACCGTTGAGGTATTGCCTGATAAACGGTTGCTCAAAGTGCGACAGTCCAAATTGTGATCGCCACGCCATCTGCCTGTCCCGCCGCACTTTGGCGCGAGCGAGCTTTTTAATTTATGTATCATGCATATTGTATTAGTCCGATCGGAGGAAAACAATTGGTACATTCTGCAGGTTTCTTTTTTCCATTTCAGGCGACGGGTAACCGGTGATTGATGCGGCTAAACAATCACGCCCTTCATGCTTCGCCGCCCTTACCGCCGCGTTTTCTGAATTTCTTCAGGCCTTGAATGAATTGCCGCCTTTTTCTGGAAATAAAAGTTACATGATCAGAACTCTGCTGAGTGCATTTATTTCTGATGTCTCGCCTGCAGCAATTTTGGATTTCTGCCGAGATGAATCCTGCAGGCTCAGCCTTCACTCGTTCTGTTCTTACACGCACGGCCGAACTCCAGAGTTCAGTTCATTCCAGATCCTTCCACCTGACTCCTGGTCGTCGCGCTGGACTGCAGCGGGCATCTATCATGATTTATAGTTAATGTTATTTAAGGTAAAGCGTTTCGGACTGAAGTGTAAAACAGGAATGACAGAACCATAAAAATGAAAGAGATGGAATAGTTGCGTATATTGCAGTTTCAGACGGGGGGCAATGCAGTATGGTGCTTTTAAAACGAACCAGTTTCCTTTTCTTCATTCCAACAGGAATATTCTCCGTTGTCCTCCTGTATCTTGTCGGCTGGAATGTATATACGTCCTTCACAAACTCCTCTTCGTTTCATCCGGTCGCCACTTTTGTGGGCTTCCAGACTTACACTTCAATTTTCAGAGACACGGCATTCACCAATCCGCTGAGGAGCTCTCTCATATGGTCCGCTTCTCTCATACTGTTTGGCAATATTTTCGGAATATTTTTTGCAACACTGATATATAATGTCGGAAGCAGCAAAATAAGGCTGATATTCACCACTATTTTCATTTACCCGCTTGCCATTTCCCTGGCCGCATCCGCTGTGATATGGACATGGCTGTACAATACAAGGACAGGCATAAACACAATTTTCCGGGCTCTGGGTTTGCCGCAGTACACATGGCTCGACAGGCCTGCCTCCGCACTTCCAAGTCTCATCCTCGTATCCATCTGGGTATTCTCCGGGCTTGCTGTGATATTCTATCTTGCATCATTCCAGAATGTCACTAAGGAGGTAATCGAATCCGCCAGGATAGACGGTGCCTCAACGATCAGGATCCTTACGAAAATACTGCTTCCTGAATCGAAGAATGCATTCATTGTTTCAACAGCACTGCTTTTCCTGTTTGCACTCAGAATATTTTCACTTCCCTTTGTATCGACCGGTCTGAATCCCTTTACCGAAACGGCTGTCCTCAGTATGTACTTCTACTACATTACCGAGTTTTTCGCCGATTCATCTGCTGCGAGCGTAGTGCTGGTTATTCTGGCGGCAGTTGTCGTGATACCCTACGCGCTCCTGGGCCTGAAGAGGTGGATAACAAATGACTGAGCAGCTGATCAGCGCGCGGACCAAAATACTGATACGCTCTGCTGTTGTAATTGCACTGCTGTGCTTTTTTGCGGCAATATGGCTGATTCCTGTCTACAGCCTGCTAATCAATTCATTCAAGACTGCATCGGGAGTCATCAGCACTCCCGTTCTGGAGCCTGCGGGCTTCTCACTGTCCGCTATAGAAACAGTGTTCTCCCAGATGAAGCAGAGTCTGCTCAACAGCCTTATCGTCACGATTCCGGTGGCTGCAATCTCGACCTTCCTGGGGGCAATGGCTGCATACCATCTTTCCCTCAAGCAATCATACTTCAACGACACTGTTTTTACAATAATAGCAATCGCCACCTTTGTGCCCTATGAGATAACGCTTGTGCCGCTGACCAGCCTGGCGGTGAAGCTGGGTATTTTCAATACATATTACGGATTGATATTCGCCTTTCTTGTTTTCTACCTTCCGACAGGGGCCCTGTTGATGTCGATCTTTATGGCCGTCCTGCCGAAGCGGACACTGGAAGCGGCGCGGATAGACGGAGCAAATGACTGGCTCATATTCAGGAAGGTAGTATGGCCGCTGGTCATCCCAGGTGCGATATCCACCTTCATGTTCATAATAGTTGAAACATGGAATAATTTTTTCATACCTCTTATACTCACCTCGACACCTCCCATGAGAACTGCATCGGTGCTGGTGATGTCCTATTCGGGCAGCTACGGTGCGCTGTACAATGAGAGCTTTGCTGCCGCACTGATATCGTCCCTTCTTCCGCTATTGCTTATAATCGTACTCGGCAGATACTTCATAAGAGGATTTCTGGCCCTGGGCTCGGGCGGCAAGGGGTGAACCGGATTGGTAAAAATAGAATTCAGAAATGTTACGAAATCGTTTGGACGCGGAAACAGGATAAAAACAGCCATCAAGGACATATCGTTCACAGTTGAAAACAGGGACTTCTACGGCATTATCGGTTCCAGCGGCGCCGGCAAGACGACACTCTTGAGACTCATTGCCGGCCTGGAAGAACCAACGACGGGTTCAATCTATTTCAACGATGAAGTGGTCGCTGAAAACGGAAAGATCAATGTTCCGGCCGAGGGCAGAAACATCGGTATGGTATTCCAGAACTGGGCGCTCTATCCGCATCTTACGAGCTATGAGAATATAGCCTTCCCGTTGAGGGCGAGAAAAATGCCCGCTCCCGAGATCAGGAAAAAGGTGGAGTTCCTTGCCGATCTCCTCGATATACGGGAAGCCCTGAACAGGAGGCCCGGCAATATCAGCGGCGGACAGCAGCAGAGGGTCGCCGTGAGCAGGGCGCTCGCCAAGGATCCGTCCCTGCTCCTCCTCGACGAACCTTTCAGCAATCTCGATGCGACCATCAAGGACAGCGCACGTTCGCTTGTCCGGAACGTGCAGAAGGAACTGGAAATCACGGCCATAATTGTTTCCCATGATCCGGCCGATATTTTCGCACTCGCGCACAATGCCCTGGTGATATCCAACGGCCTGAACATTCAGACAGCCGCGACCGAAACGCTCTATCACAAGCCGAAGGCTATCGATGTAGCCAGGGCGATTGGTGAAATAAACCTCATACCTTCGAAACTGACAGCCGGCAGCAGGTCTGTGGTCAATATCGGGGAGAAGATCGGTTTTGAAATCAGCCCGGAGCAGTTAGGGGATGCGCACAGGAGCGCCGGAGAAATGAAAATCCTTCTCGGTCTCAGGCCAGAGGGAATAATGCTTACGACAGAAGATGAGGATGAAGAACTGAATGAGAAAGAATGGCTCATGCTCAGCAACGGTACGGTGAACATTTCCGGTTATTCGGTTGGCGTGTTCAGGGTGATATTCAACATTCCCGGCATAGACAAGGATATTGTGACAACAAGCGAAGTTCCGCTGCCGGGAGGAACTCCAGTAAAGGTATATGTCAGGAAGAACGAGATTCTGCTGTTTGACACCGAAGGGCGCTCGATAATGAATTACGACGGAAAAGTCATACAGCCGGCGTTTAACTGATTCCGGACGCCGGTAAGTTATATCAGTAATGCAGCGATGAACGGGATGAAGTGAAATGGAAGGAAGCGGAAATACAGTTGTTATTACAGGCGCTTCCCTTGGAATAGGCAAGGCAACAGCCATGAAGCTGGCCTCGGAAGGTTATGATCTTATTCTGAACGACTTAGTGGACACAAGCAGGGTTTTCGATAAAATCGCAGGCAGTAATGATTCTGTAATCCATGTCACAGGCGACATTTCCGAGGCCGGAACAATAGACCGGATTGCACGTGCCGCGGGCAGATCAGGGGTGAAACTGACCGGACTCGTGAACAGTGCTTTTGCCATGGTAAGCAAGCCCTTTCTGGAACTCACAGGGAAAGACTGGAGACGGACATTCGATGTCACTTTCTTCGCACCTGTTCTCCTGTGCAGGAAACTAATCCCGCTGATGATCAGGAATGGAGGCGGAAGTATAGTCAACATATCCTCTGTGCACGCTCTTGCGGCCGGAGATGTCGATTCAGCTGCATATGACGCCGCGAAGGCCGCAATGAATGCACTGACACGCTCGATAGCGCTTGAATTCGGTCATCTTGGGATAAGGGCAAATTCCATACTGCCCGGTCTTGTGGCGAGCGAGCGGATACTGGACTGGAAGAAGAGAAAACCGGCTGAATATGAGGCATCCTGCCTCTCGCATGCTCTCGGAAGGGCAGGCAAACCCGAAGAGATTGCCGAGGCAGTGAGCTTTCTGATATCAGGCAGGTCATCATTCGTTACCGGCAGTTCCATGCTGGTTGACGGTGGTCAGATGACAGCACTTAATGAGACGACCGCATTTTCAGTCCTCAGGAAAATGCACCGCAGCGATTCCCGCTGAGGCAAACGTGTGACGATCCCGGGAAATTAAAACTTCTATTTCCAGGAACGAACGGATTCGAAATGTACATCCATGAAAACTTTTAATCACCTTCACGTCTATCCCTCCTTCATGAAAACCCTGGTTCTCGGCTCAAGAGGTTTTGGCAAGGTGCATCTCGACTCATGGAAAAAACAGAACGTCGAAATTGCGCTCTATGACCGTAATGAAAAGATTCTTGAAGAGACGGCCGAAGCCTACGGCGCAACGGAGACTTTCAGCGATATTACGAAGGCTCTGTCATCAGACGCCGAAATAGTCGATATCATCCTGCCGCATAACATGCACAGGGCAGTTGCATTAGACGCCATCTCCAGGAAGAAGCATGTGCTGATTGAAAAACCGATAGCAACGACTGTCGCCGACGCCGAATTGATGATTGAAACGGCGGCCAGGACAGGAGTGAAATTCATGGTGGCAGAGCAGTATTACTTTGATTCATCCGTCAGATATGCAGTCAGGGCAGTGAACGAGGGAAAAATCGGCAGAGTTCACACGATCATTGTCCGGGATCAGAGGCTTTACAGCAAGAACGGCTGGAGGACAGATGCGAAAGTAATGGGTGGCGGTTCCCTTATTGACGGCGGCATCCATTTCGTCGACACGCTTCTCAACTTGGGCGGCGACTACCGCAGTATCAGGTCGGCGGCTTACCATGGCTCTTCCTCTATTGAGGGAGAGGACACGTCCATTTCACTGTTTGATTTCAAATCGTCGGCACATGGCCTGCTCTTCTATACATGGAGCTATCCTTACAGTCCGCGGTTACCCTCGTTCGAAGTCATAGGCAGCGAGGGCAGCATAGTGGAGGATGTCGGCACACATCCCGAAGTGGATTTCAAGTACATGTCCGGCATCCGCTACGCGTTTGGAAAACCCGTACTGAACGGAAAGACAGTTGACATCAAAATAGAAGATGTATTCGATAAGGAGATCGGAGGTTTTCTCAAGGCTGTCGAAGAGAGGAGCGAACCACCCATGGATCCGGTAATTGCGAAGAGAGATCTTGCAGCTGTCCTGGAAATCTATAAGGCCGGAACGACTCCGTTGCAGAAGTAACGAGCTTTGAAACGGTAACAGCGGCAACCTCTGAATCGCGTATGCGTTTCTGCCGAAAAACGATAATGTTAAGCCAGTGTTTCAGATGTCGGTGGCAATGAAAGCGCTTGTATGGGTAGCCAGAAATGAGATGAAGATCGAGGACGTGTCCAAACCTGAGATCCCTGCCGGCTGGGTGCTTGTCAGGGTCTCCATGTCCGGCGTCTGCGGAAGCGAAGTTGCTGCGTATCTGGGTCTGAATGAACTGAGGGTACCGCCACTCACTATGGGGCATGAATTTTCGGGCATCGTGGAGGAGACAGGTACTGGTTCGCCGGAGCATCTGAAAGGCAGGCTTGTCGCAGTCAATCCAATGGTAACATGCGGCCACTGCACGTACTGTCTTTCAGGTTTGAGGAATCTGTGTCAGGACAGGAGAATCATCGGAGCCGCGTTTCCAGGCTCCTTTGCGGAATATGTCGCTGTTCCTGCAGCATCATGCCATCCGGTGGAAAATCCGGTTGCCGGCGCAATAGCCGAACCGCTTGCAACGGCTCTCAGGGCCGTTGACAAGTGCAAATTCAGAACAGGCGACAGCGCTGTTGTCTTTGGAATGGGCATTATAGGGTTGTTAGTTCTCAAACTCCTGAAACTGCATGGCGTGGAAGACTGCACCGCAGTCGACGTGAACGAGGAGAGGCTGAAGACAGCCCGGAGTATGGGAGCCACGCGGGTGATAAACGGCAGTGACAGCAATGCCATACTGAACCTGCAAAATGCAGTTGGCCAGGGGGCAGATTTCTCATTCGATGCTGTTGGCCTGGAATCAACGAGGGCTCAGTGTGTCGAGGTCATAAGAAGAGGCGGCAAGGCAATTTTCATCGGGAATCATGAGGCATCGTCCAGGCTCGGAGCAAACTCAATTGTGAGGGGCGAACTTGTGATAGAGGGGTCGTACGCATATACGGACGTCGAATTTTCCAGGGCGGTGAAGCTTGCGGGCACGAACATCCTGGATGATCGGCAGAACTGGATTTCGATGGAGCCGCTTGATAACGGGCCTGATGTTTTCAGGAAACTGGCCTCCAATCTTATTGGCTCGTCAAAAGTCATGTTGACGCTGTAGCTACTGTAAAATGCCGGATGATGCCGCAGCGTATCATTCAAAAATAAAATAAAGAGAAGAAAGTGGTTTGTAAAAGTTTTGATTCCTTGCAGGGTTTACAGCAGTCTGGTTCCCTGGCTGACGCCCATTACATAGAACTTCTGAAGCAAGGTCACCGAAGTCAGTGAAATCTGGACGTAGTTGATCTTCACCGGTTTCTGGATGTGGCTGCTTGCAGTCGGAGACTTTGCACTGGTAACACCAGTGGTGCTGACGCTGTTAGGATGCGCTGCAACTCCTGACACTGCTGCTGTTGCCCATGGGGGGGCGTAGCCTCCGAAGGGGTGGCCCGGGAAGCCCATGTATCCGTAGCCAAGAGAGTTGGCGGTCATCCATTCGGATTGTTCGCTGCTGATGCCACTCGAAAGCGTCAGGTTCCATGCCGCTAGATCAGAAGGTCCTATCTCAGAAAGGGCAGTCATTGCGGAGGTGTATGACGCAAACACATTGTCGAACAGTCCTCCATCCGACAGCTGGTAAACGAAGTTGGACGGGCTCGTGTTGAGAAGTGTCTTGTAACTGTACCACTGCGCCTGGGTCGCGTAGTAATCGGATGTAACATTATTATAGAATGTTACTGCCTTGGTCTTTGTGAACACCTTATCTCCAGCATAGGATGAGAAATACTTTGCAAACGTCAGACCAAGCGTTGATGTAGGACCGGACGGTACCGCAACTGAGTCTGTAACAAGGACCCAGTAGTTCTGCGTTCCCGGGAAGGACTGGTCGAGCATTGTAAGGTTTGTCCACGAAGTGTATGGTGCGGTTGCCGGATAAACGAGGACATTGAGGTAATCTGTTGTATATTCAAGAACCCAGTTGCCTGAAGTGTAGAAAGCCGCCTGACCCTTCAGGACATAGGGCAGTGCCTGCAGCCAGCTGTCCGATTCGAGACCGGGCATGCTGTATTTCTCAAATGTAAAGAATGCGGCGTTTGTTTCGTTCAGAACATGCATAACACTCGGGCTGCTTGTGTTAAGCGTTCCATACATGAGTTCGTCATACATGGTATTGCCGCCATACGCGAGGAACGCATTCTCCCAGACATTCAGCTGGTCCCATCCGCCGTCTCCGCCGGGTATGACCCAGGCATTGATGCCATGGCTGCCCAGAGCAACGGTGTCGCTGAGCAACGTGGACATGTTATTGGGTATCGGGAGGCTGTATTTGGCCAGAACCTGAGGATTGAAGAATAGCTGTGCACCCTGATGTGCATCCACAGGCAGCGAGAATGTGACACCATTGTAGGTCCCGGCAGCAAGAACGGACGAAACAGCTTTGTTGGCCATATTGCTCTGAACATAGCTTGTAAAGTTGACGAACGAGTTGGCTCCGCTTGGAGCAGCCTCTATGTAACTCAGCATTTCAGGTCCATAGTGGGTCTGGAATGTGTTCGGAGGATCGTTTGCCTTGATTAGTGTAAGTATGGCGTACTTCGCATTGGTGCCTCCCGCCCCGGGAGATACCGTAGGCACGGCAGTGTACTGCGGATATGCCGTATGGAAAGCTTCCGTCAGATTCTGCAGCGCTCTACCGCTGGTTGGTCCCCACCAGGTGTAGAAGTAAACCGTATTGCTCTTCTTTGTGGGCGGTTTGGACAATATGACTGCAGTTGCGGCAGCAACTACAACAATGATAACTACCACCACAACTATTGACGCCCACAATATCTTTTTATTTCCACGCTTTTCGTTCCCACTCGCAGATTGCGTCAATTTTTCACCTTCCCCCCCATCCGGATATAGCTATATTAATCTGTTTCCCGGCAAACTTAATTTTGTTCAGCGCTGAGATCTGAACGATATGCAAATCTGCAGTTTTTCTGAAGAGAGCGCAACCTTTTGATTAAACGATCCGGTGAAACCGCCGATGTGCGTTTCTGTTTCTCGAATCGTTTCGCAAGCAAAGGATTCTTTCTGTAAAACGGCGATATAATTTCGTCGGTGTACAGACATGGGCTCCCTTTGCCATTTGCCAGCGGAATATGGCTGTCCATGCTGTCCTTCGCTTCGACCTGCATGTTTCTAGAAATGTTATTCTATGTGACCTGTCTAGCCGAGTGGTGGTGTCGAATTTGAAGGCTATAGTTTCCGAATCGCATGGTCAAGGAAAAGTTGTGCTGAAGGAAGTGCGTGATCCGGGCGAACCCGGAAAGACGGAAGTGAGATTGAAGATGAAGGCTGTTGGCGTGTGCGGCAGCGACATACACGTTTACAACGGAACGGAATCTTATCCAAGGAAGGAACCTGTAATTCTGGGACATGAACTGATGGGAATAGTCGATAAAACAGGGAGCGAAGTTCGAAATTTCAAAACGGGAGACAGAGTGGTTTGCGAAACCGCGTTCCATGTTTGTGGAAGATGCTATAACTGCAGGAAGGGAAATTACAACCTCTGCTCGAGCAGGATTGGCTTCGGCGCTCTAACAGACGGCGGAATGGCTGAATACCTGATTGCAAGGGAGGAGATACTCCACAAGGTGCCCGACGCAGTAAGCAATGTAACCGCTGCGCTGACAGAACCGAGCTGTGTGGCCTTCAACGCCACTTCCACGATAGGAAAAATAGAACCTGCCGACAGCGTTCTCATAATCGGTCCGGGTCCTATAGGACTCTTCTGCCTTCAGGTTGCGACGCTCAGATCCCCAGCGGCCATTGCAATGCTCGGTGTGCCTTCAGACGCTGAACGGCTCAAAACCGCCTTGGAAATAGGTGCGAACATGATTTTCGACAATGCGCGTGCGGCTGTGGAGGCACTGAGTCATTCCGGCTGGGGCGATGGTGTGGATGTGGTTGTTGACGCCTCGGGAGTCAGTGCGACGCTCAAGACTGCGCTTGATGTTATCCGGCCAGGTGGAAGGATTGTAAAGGTTGGCTGGGGTCCGGACGTTCCAGGGTTTAACCTTGACCAGATTGTTGCAAAGGCTGTCGAACTGCATGGGTCATTCAGCCACAACTGGGAGACATGGGAGAGAGTGCTAAGGCTGTTCACAACAAAAAAGCTGAATCCCGAAAGGATTGTCAGGCAGTACAGCCTGGACAGATGGAAGGACGCATTTGAAGATATGGAGAAGAGAAGGATCGCGAAAGGAGTGCTGATGCTATGAAACTGACGAAAGGAGATCTGAAAAAACCTACTGTCCAGGTCTCCCTGGATCTGGAAACGATAAGGGAAGCCGAACCGATTGCGGAAATAGCCATGGAGTCGGGCGTGGACTGGCTGGAGGTCGGCACACCGTTGCTGCTCGGCGAAGGTCTGCACGCCGTGTCCCATTTCAGAAAAAAATTTCCAGGTACGCCGATAGTGGCAGACCTGAAGACGATGGACGGAGGATATCTTGAGACAGAAATGATGGCAAAGGCAGGCGCAAATTTTGTCGTCGTGATGGCTGCAAGTCATCCTGCCACCGTCAGGGCCACGATACGGGCAGCCCGCGACTACGGCATATACGTCATGGGAGACATTCTGGGCAGAAGCGACAGGGTAAGGGCTGCCGAAGAACTCGAGGAGGCGGGGGTGGATGTTGTCATCGCCCATCTCGGATTCGATGAGAGGGGCGAGAACGGCGGCAGTCCGGTTGACTTCCTGCGGGAGATAGTGGATGCCGTTGACTGCCCGGTTCAGGCAGTAGGCGGTCTGTCTATCAGGGATCTGCCTAAACTGCCCGCTCTCGGAGCCCCGCTTGTTGTGGTCGGAGCCCCGCTGGTGATTGACGGGCACTCCTTCTCGCCTGCTTCCGAATCATCAGAAATACGAAAGGTTCTCAAAGAAGTCGTATCCCTCGTAAAGCACCCGAACACTGCATGAGCGGAGTGGTTGAAATGCAAGGACCCGGTTTGATTGCGTTTCCCAAAGGTTATTTCGATGACCTCTGCAGCGGAAACAGACCCCTCGAAAGCTGGATAGAAGAAGCTTCCAAACTCGGCGTTGACGGCATTGAAATGTATCCGTATTTCTACCAGAAAAAAAGCGAAGGGGACGTACTCAGAATTCATGACTATGCAAAATCCAGGGGGCTTCTGGTGCCAATGATGTGCACTTCCCCCGACTTTACGAATCCAGACAGGGAATACAGGAAAGGCCAGATTGATGATATGCTCTTCTGGATAAAGACGATGTCGAAGTCTGAAACCGGAGGCAGGATTAGAACATGCAGGGTTCTTTCCGGTCAGAGGCGTCCTCAGATCTCAAGGGAGGACGGAATCGGCTGGGTTGTCGAATCCATCGAGAAGCTTATTCCCTACGCCGAGGAATACGGCGTGCATCTGGTGATGGAAAACCACTACAAGGACGGGAGATGGATTTACCCGGAGTTCGCGCAGTCTATAGATATTTTCGAGGAAATAGTCAACAGCATTCACTCACCATGGTTTGGAATCAATTACGATCCTTCGAACGCGCTTGTTTCCGGACAGGATCCAATTGAGGTGCTCGGAAAATTCAAACGGCGAATACTTACCATGCATGCCAGCGACAGACATCTGAAGAGCGGCTACTCATTGGAGGATCTGAAAAAATATACAGGTGTGGGTTATCCTGAGTCACTCGAGCACGGCGTTGTCGGCACGGGGCTGATCGATTATGACAGTGTTTTTGGAATCCTGAAGGAAATTGATTTCAACGGATGGATATCTATCGAGGACGGAGTGAACGGAAACATGGATCTTGTGCGCTCTGTTTCATTCCTTGCCGGCAAAATCCGCAGAACCTTCAGATGAAAGGGCGGGGAACAGACGCCCCTATGCCTACCCTATCCGAGCGGCTGATAAACGGTGCCGTTGTAATTGAGGCCCCCGTCAACAACAAGTTCGTGACCGCTCACGTACCTGCTTGCATCCGAAATGAGAAAAATTGCCGCATCGGCAATTTCTTCCGGCAACGCAATGTGCCCCAGCGGTATCCTGTCGTTGTATGTCTTCCTCACCTCGGGGGTATAGAGTGTTTTATTCAGCGGCGTGTCGGTGGCCCCGGGCGCGAGTGAATTGACCCTGATGCCGTATCGTCCCCATTCGACTGCAAGGCATCTCGTGAGCGACGCAACCGCTCCTTTGGATGCCGTGTATGCGGCCAGAAATTTGACAGCAAGGAGATTTACGCCGGATGTAATGTTGACAATGCTGCCCGAAGAGCCCGTAGCTATGAAGTGCCGGGCAGCCGCCTGGCAGCCAAAGAAATAGCCATCGAGATTTACAGAAAGTATTTTGTGCCACTCAGTTTCGCTCAGTTCCTCAGACCTTGACAGTATCTGTATTGCAGCATTGTTGACCCAGCCGTTAAGCGCACCGAATTTATCCACGGCAGCTTTCCGAAGCAATTCCGATGTCCCCTTTTTTGATACATCGGCGTCAACAATCTCGAAATCTGCCGCATGCCCTTTACGTGACACATAATCTGCAAGCTCCGCAGCTCCCTGTTCATCCCCGCGATGGCAGGTTACCACTTTTGCGCCGCCGTCAATAAGACCCTCAACTATCGCTCTCCCTATTCCGCTTGAGCCGCCGGTTACAACGACTATTTTTCCCTTAACATCCATGAGTACACCTTCACTTTCCTTTTGTCATTCCCTGCATATCCTTCCATTTGAGGTATTCCATTACCCGCGGTATGTCTATATCCATCGGACAGACCTCCTTGCATCCTCCGGAATGAGTGCAGAGGTGCGCATATGAGCTGTCGCCTGTCACGATGGAATGCCACATCACACCTGTGGGCCCGCTGTATGGCGGCTTTCCCCAGTCCTTTCCCAGTATGCCGTAGACAGGACATGCAAAATAACATCTTCCGCACCTAACGCATAACAGAGACTGCCTGAGAACCGGGTCTCCGGCAGCTTTCATCCTTCCGTTGTCAAGAAAGACCACATGAACCTCCTTTGGTCCTGTAGCTGGTCTCACAATTTCAGATTCAATGTCGCCCGTTGAGCTTGGTCCGGTTGTGAAATTGATGTATGTGGGAGGGTAGGAACCCGCATATGCGGACTGGATCATTATCTCATGGAATGCGTCCTGCATTGTCGGAACAATTTTGTCGATGCCTGTCACAACGATATGAACGGCCGGCTTTACGGTGGTCATGCGGATATTGCCCTCATTCTCCACGAGTGCAACGGAGCCTGTATCAGCGGCAACCGCATTTGCACCTGTTATTCCGACCTCCGCCTTCTGGTATTTCTCGCTGAGAAACGACCTTACAACGGCAGCCATGTCCGTAGCGGACGAATTTTCGTCTATCGATTTCTGCAGCTTTTCATGTATGCTTCGGCCGAAAGCCTCCCTTGTCATGTGAAGCGCAACTGTTATGATATGTGACGGCTCCTCGTTCGATATCTGAAGAAGCAGCTCGCCGAAGTCTGTTTCCCACACATCCCTCCCGGTCTCAGCCAGATGCTTTCTGAGGCCGATTTCAAATGCGACGCTTGACTTGCCCATGATGATATGTTTGCTGTCGCCTATTATGCCGTCCACTATCTTCAGGGCCTCTTCGGCATTCCTTGCGAAATGCGGTTTACCGCCGCTCCTTGAGACAGACTCCATAGCCTGCTTCAGATACACGTCCATGTTTTCAATAACCTTCAATTTCGCTTCCCGGAGACTCTTCCTGATGCTTTCAATGTAAGGGTATCTCTCAAGGACGTTCCATACCCCGGGAACGTTGTTCACTGTCGACCTTTCGAGCGCTACATCCCATTCACTTATCAATGAATCACCTCAGCCAGATCCGAAATATCCCGAATGTGTGGCGAAAGATTCTGATAGCACATTGGGCACATTAATATCACCCTGCTCCCGACAGAAGACAGTTTTACTGCGCGATGGGCAGCTATTTCCCCGCTGAGCTCCGGATTCACAACACCGACGGGAGAACCGCAGCACATTGCAGTCTCCCTGCCTGTGACCATTCTGTCCTCCTTCAGCTTAAGGCCGCTGTCCCTCATAAACTGCCTGATGCTTTCGTACATTTTCAGGTGTTTCGAGTACAGGCAGGAATCATGCAGTACAAACTCACCCTCCGCCCTTGCACCCTTAAGAAGAAAGAGATACGGGATAACTTCAATGTCGGACTTATGGTATTCCCTGAGCCTTGACAGCGCATTTGTCGTGTGCGGATCCACTGTTATCAGTCTTGTGATGCCCCTGCTTCCGAAGAATTCCAGCAGGCGTTTTCCGTATTCCCGGAATTCGTCAATCATGCCTAGTTCAAGCAGCAGCGCCCCGCTGTATGGCTCCCTGTCATACAGATATGCAAACTGTACTCCTGAGTTACTAAGCATGGCTGCAATGTTGTTAAGGATGCGGTATGCCCTCTCAACCTCTGTTTTTGATGGCCTGTAAAAATACTTCCCGATGCCTGCGAGCTGTGAAATTCCCTTCATCTTTGAAATGGTGGGAAGCATCTTCTCATAGTTCTTGAAAAGAGGTGCCATCTGGTACATCATGGATGTATAGATTACAGTGGGACCTTCCGTCGGGATTCCCTTCGCCCATCCCGAACACAGTTTTGTATCCATTGGAAACGGAAGATAATTTTTCATCAGATTGCCGTATGCGAACTTTTTCAAAAATACCAGAGACTTCAGGCGCTGCTCGTTTGCAGGAGACATCAATAACACTGCCGGGGGTGAAGAGTTAATTTTACTATTTAACCATGGTTTTTAGACGGCTCTGATTCGACAATTTATGATCTACATGATGTGAAATTCCATTAAGTGCAGTGATAGTGACTGCTGCAACAGTCATCAGAAGAAACTGCTCATGGAAAGCGCTCATGTATCGAAACGGGAATGAGCTGTCATTTCGCGGTCTTCAGAATTTCTGATATCTCTCTGATTGTGGGGAGGGAATCAATTCCGCCGTAATGCATGCAGCTGAAACCCGCGGCCGCATTGCAGAAGCGACCAATTTCTGTCAGTGTGCTCTCAGACAAAACGCTGAATCCGGAAGCATCTGTAAAACCGTCCCTGACAAGGCGATAGAGCAGCGCTGCGGTAAACGCGTCACCTGCTCCGGTCGTGTCCACTGCTCTCACCCGGAAAGCGGGAACGCTTACGATGCTGTTTTCACATCCAACGACCGCACCTCCACGTCCTCGTGTGACGATAACCATTCCGGGGCCAGCAGAGAGTAATTCGTCTATACATCTGCGTATGCTGCGATCGCTGTAATTGCCTCCACTTTTGCGTGATCCGTCTTTCTTAAGTCCGCATTCCAGCAGGTGAAGCTCCTCTTCGCTGCACTTGAATACATCCGAATTCGACAGCAGAAACTCCATTACAGTGCCTATATCCCTCTTCTCAGGCCATAAATCCTCTCTCATGTTGAGATCGCATGAAACCAGGCATTTCGCTGATTTTGCATTCTCAACCAGTCTGACCATCGCGCTTCTTGGCGGATCCGTAGCCATCGAGACGGATCCGAAGTGGAAAATGGATGCATCATCGAACATCTTTCCTGAAACCTCTCCCGGAGTAAGCCGCGTGTCAGCACTCAGGTCATGGTAAAAAGCAAATCTTCTGTTTCCGGATTTGTCAAGCGAAACAACTGCAAGTGCTGTCTGCCTCTCTGAGCGTTCAGGAATAAAATCCGTGTCAACGCCATTTTTCTTCAATGTCCGCAGAAGCAGATCGCCGAACCAGTCATAAGAGAGCTTTCCAAAAAAGCGCGATCTGCCGCCGAGCCTTGCTATACCCACAGCAACGTTTGCAGGAGCACCGCCGGGATGCGCCTCAAAAACGGCACTCCCTCCCCCGCCGGACTGTGTCAAATCAATAAGCATTTCTCCTGAACTTACAACATACTTCATCGATTTCATTCCCCGAATACACGGAACTGCTTTCAGGCTTTCAATTAGCAGCTGTTAAGTCCAGCCTGCAGGCCCACAGTGCAGTTCATCCTGCAAATGCGTCCGGTTCCGTTCCACGGATGTCACTTCTTTCTCTGAATATCGCTCCGCTGAATTTTTCCTTCTTCAATTGCTCCCTGCTCAGGCCGTATGCAGCTGTTGTCACATATAGATCCTTCATATCACTCCCTCCGAACGCGCATGATGAAACATTGCACGCAGGGATCGAAATCCTGCTGATGCGCTCCCCTCCGGAATTCCAGACGGAAACACAGAACCCTCCCCATTGAGCGACGTAGACGTTTCCTTCAGTGTCTGTTGTCAATCCGTCCGGAAATCCTTCGCCTGCAGGGATTTCAACGAATACTTCCCTGTCGGAAATCCTGCCGCTCCCGGGGTCGTAGTGATATCTGAACACGCGTCTTGTCGGAGAATCGACATGGTACATCCTGGTGTTATCGGGGGACCATGCAAGTCCGTTTGATACTGTGAGTCCTCTAACTTTCCTGTCAATTTTCAGATTCTCTCCAATCATATAGAGGCTTCCTGTGGCGCTCTTCTCCTCCATGTCCATGCTTCCGATCCACAATCTTCCCGCCGGGTCACATTTTCCATCATTGAACCTGTTATTGGAAGGTTCGCTGTCGATTGAAAACATCTTTTCAGGGACTTTGTGCGGATCCCAGGAATAGACGGTATGTTCTCTGGCAATCAGGAAGCCGCCTTTCTGCCTTGGCAGGATGCAGCTGACAAGCTTTCCAGCGCTGTATGACTTAAAGGCATTTGCACCAGGGTCATACGAATGAATCCTTCCCTCAATGATATCCACCCAGTATAACACATTCTGTCTTGAGTCCCAGAGAGGCCCCTCCGCCAGCGTGCATTTTATCGTTCCTACGGTTTCCGCCATTCTTCGATTTCACCTCTGATTTGTTTCATAGTGGATGCACGGCTGTTCTTTTAGTCTTTCAGTTTTCAAAAGTTCCAGGGGGGCGGGGAAAAGAGTCATGCTGTTCGTTATCGAATAGCCACGCCAAATGCACATTGTCAAAACTGCTTTCGACTTGGCTTTTGCTGAAGCGAAGTGGTACGACTCCTTCATCCATCAAGAACGACTGAAAAGTAACGATGTTGTCAGAAGGATGCCGAATGCGCAAGTGCCCGAAACCCGGCTATTTCTATGAAGAACTGGATAATCAATACTCCCAGGCTGATTCGACAGCAACAGTTTTACACAATCGCTTTAAGGCACTATGTGTCAAAAAACGTAACTACGGCACAAATCCTTATCAAAAGATATGATATCTATCCAGCAGGCGATATGCGTTGTATTGTACGCAATGCGGTAGTCCGATTGAAGAAGGCGCCAGATTCTGCACTGTCTGCGGAACACCTGTGCAGACATCAGCCGGTGTGCAGCAGGCGCCGAAAAGTGAGTCTGTCAGACCTATGTCGATGCCATCGTCAAATGTGGGAATAACTTCACTGCAACAAAGGCCGGGCTGGAGCAGGAAAAAGAAAGTGGGAATTGTCGCAGTGGTTGTTGTTCTTGCGGTTATCGTGCTGTTTTCCCTCTCCTATTTTGTTCTTTTATTTGAGTTTCACGGCGGTACGCTTCAGTTGCCCAAGAACGCTGCTCCATATTATGATCTGCAGATCGGCGAGGCATTCCAGAGCAACTATTCCTCCCTCGCCTGGAATGTTACGGCGGTGGCGCAAAATGACTTCTCGGCCTTTGGACCCTCATATCTCCTCAATGGCGTGTCGAGCGCAGGCTACTGGTATCAGGTGGGCATCGCATGGAACTGGCCCGGGGATGTCAATAAGACTGCGAACACTGCAGTCATTTATCAGGGATTCCACATGGCTTATCAGGTTTATTTTCCGAACGGTACATCAGACACGATTGGCCTGATTGATCTCAGTGCCAATGTGAACAATGGTAACAGCGTTCAGCTCGGTATGCGCTTCTCGGCAGGTGATGTCATTCTTTCAGTGCATGACTGGAATACAAGCGCGGGCGCAAGCAAGACCGTAAGCGCATATGGCGCATCGTACTTTGCAGGTGGCATCCAGAAGGCAGGGCAGGGAGCATTTTTCACAGGGTTAATGACTGAATGGTACCGCGGCGATATGAATGATTTTACGATGTCTATGGTAACGTATAAAGTGGATGGAGCTCCAATATCCTCCGTCCTTGTGTTTGCCGACGAATGGAATTTCTCAGGCAACACACCTGTTTCAGTATTTCATTACAGCAGTGGATGGGTAAGCGTGAATTCCAATTTGAAACAGTATACATTCATTAGCGTCACGACGCTGACAAGCCGCAATGAGTTTGTAACATACTGACTCGGTTCAAATTACAATTCCAGCTAGAACGATGAGGTTTTGCATGTTGCAATGAATATTACTTTCCAGAAACCATACACGGTTGAGCAAAGAGCTGCCCAATAATCTGATAGGTGCAGGATCTAGACTCAGATCGTGCAGAGTGGACAGTCAGCCTGGCATAGCAATTGCATGGCTTTATTTGTCATAGTAACTTCAAAATCAGCCTACGTTAAAGAACAGGCTTTATTTTGGAAAAATGAAGCGAAGGCTATTGTGCAATTGTAGCAAAGACAAACGACCTTTACGGTTCCCCGGTTTGTTCTATTTTAATCTTGTGAGTCGATTCTCAGCTTCGAAAATAAGCCTGTTGCAGGTCTGTCCCTGAATATCAACATGAGCAATTCATCTGATAACCCTTTTAATTACAACTGCAAACTCAATCCTCGCAACTGTAAGTTGCAGGACATAAGTAAATGAATACAAAGAAAATGGCAAAGAGACTGAAGGACAGCGGTGTGTCGCCTGTCATTGCAACCATATTGATGGTGGCGATTACAGTCGTGCTCGCTGCAGTCCTTTATGTGATGGTGAGCGGGTTCACCCACTCACCGGGAACGGCGAACAGCGCGGGATTGACGACCACAAATAATGGTGCAGGTAGTTGGACCGTAACGGTGGATAAAGTAACTGTTTCGAACATTGCACTTTCCGGTCTGAAAGTTGTACTGAATGGAACTACTTACGCGTACTCTAGTTGGAATACACATGGAAACGGAAACAGTGTCTATCTGAATTTCACGAACGTTGCAACTGGTAGTTCAGATCTGTCAGCCGGAGACTATTTCTCTATTTCAAGCGCTGGTTCGGCACTTATTCAAGCGGGTACCACCTTTGAAATACTCGATGGCTCGTCAATACTCGTTTCCACGACTCTTCAATGAATTTAATTCACCAGAGCCAAAAATGACTTCCTAAATCCCTTAATTTTCTATTTTTACTCATTTTTGTCCGACATCTTTTAAGTTCTCAGTGCCGACACCGAACGCTGTCCACCTCATCGCTCTTTCAGCGCAGTCTCTTTCCAGACCTGCTGAGGGCAGCGAGGACTGCGGGCACCGTGATAAGCGCATGGACTAATGCGGCCGAATTCCAGGGCAGTTACGGAACTGCGGAAGGAAATGGCGGTTTGGCAGTATTCGCAATGGATGACATTTTCCCGGTTGTATCCGGCCCGATTTCCGGGAACGGGCATCAGTATATCTAAAGGTTGAACTGATCGGCCCTGGGTTGATGATGATGACGGACGTGCGTGAACTTGTAAACTATGCAAGGATGGTGAGGAGGCGTTTTGCCGAAAAACTCTCGACACTGTCTGCCGACGTTGTTGAGAAAAATATGGAGGCAAGCTTCTACAGCATGAAAAACGTGCTGCTGCACATGATCGACAACGAGGACTGGATTGTCAATTATGTCATAACAGGACGGCAGGACAGCTACGTAAGGAGGAAGTGGGAAAGCTACGCGGATATGGGTGAAGTGACAGAACACATGCAAAGCGTCGAATCGGGAACGGACGCGTTTTTTCAGTCGATCGACGATGCGGCATTGTCACGCGTCGTTGTATTGAAAACCTCTGCCGGAAAAGAGTTCAGGCTGAGTGTGGAAGAGTGCCTGTTGCAGTCCTTCACCGAGCAGCTCTATCACATGGGTGAACTCATTGCGCTTCTCTGGCAGCATGACATTGAGCCGCCTCCGATGCAATGGTTTTATAACAACCCGCGTGCACATGAATGATTTGCTGACTGGAACAACGCAGGCAGGTGTCGACTGCCCCCTCCCGGCTTCATCCTTAATTCTTTCGCACATTTCGCACTGATTTAAGGTAATCCATTACTTCAGCCGCATTCCTGTCAGGCGGGAAAACTGGATAGAATACCTTCTCTATGCGGCCGGCATATGCCACAATTGTCAGTCTTTTGATCAGCCTGCGGTTCTGCAGCGGGAATGTATATTTCTTTCCTTCGTAGACAACTTCCGGAAATTTCAGTCTGGCAACAAAAGTGGGGAGTCTCAGCGAATCTGCCAGCTCAAACTTTGAATCGTTCAGCAGTTCGTATGGCAGATTTTCGCGTCTGGAAAACTCCATCTGTTCCTCCAGGCCTCTTTCCGGTCCCTGTCCCTGACCGCTTACCCCGAAAACCTGGTACCGCAGTTTTCTGAAACCCTCGTAGGCGTCCCGGAAAGCGCAATTCTGGATCGTGCATCCCCTTGCTCCCGGTATTTCGCTCCACTCACCGGGTATCGGTATTCCCGGCGCAACTGTTGCGGGGTAAAAGAAAAAAATAGAAAGCTTCTTTGCGGCTTTTCCCACATTAACCAGTCTGCCGGACGTGGAGCGCAGCTCTATTTCGGGGACAGCCATGCCTGGAAGGTGTTTAGCCGCTCCGTCGTCTTCGGGAGCCGGCAAATTACGCGGAAGGCTATGCAGACTGGTATCTGTGGGGATGGGTTCTGCCATCGCGATACTAAAGGCCCGGCTGCAATATTAATAGATCCTCTCGCGCTGACTGAATATTCCGTCGGATTAGGTTGCATGATTTAAATCCTGTCTGGCGTCCGGTTTCATTCGGCCAGGTTAGTGTCGCCCGTCCTGATATGCACCCAAGCGGGGACAGTATTGTTTTAAGGGACAATGCGTTATCATAGAAGAGGAGATCGAGCGATATGGCTGTTGATTTCAGGATAAAACGTGCGCCGGGCTACACAGTTGCCTGCATAACGACTGAGGCTGCCTACAGCGACAGGGCAATAAGAACTTCATTTGAAAAGGTCGAAAAGTGGATCACGTCCAGGGGATTGCGTGGGGGGAAGTGGATATTCACAGAACAGGCCGAAGGAGAGGACAGGATAAAGTGGGAAGCCTGCATCGAACTGAAAGGGAAGGCCAGAGGCAGCGGCGGTGTAAGCGTCCGTACGCTCAAACCCTTCGACGTCGTGAGCGTGAAATTTAATCCGGATCAGGTGTCATCATCGATAGTCTATCATGCCATAAATGACTGGATAAGATGGAGAAGGAAGGACGGCACGATTGCAAGAACAGGACGCTTCAGGGAGGTATATGATGGCAATCCCTGGAAGAGCAGGGAAGCGTGGCAGAACATCGAGGTCCAGCTCCTGATCGTCAAAGGCCGGGACGAAATGAAAGATCAGCAGAAGGGCTGACGGACCTTACTGGCTCGGTATTCCTGCTATCGCTGCAGGGAGGGTACAGGAAAGGGCCGCCAGACCGCCACACAATATGGCGGGTCGGAAATAAATAATGCCCATGCTTTTACTGCCATCATGACATTTGCAAAAGAAGACACGGAACTGCTGAAGAGGCTTTCAGAATCCTTCGGCCCATCGGGTTTCGAACGTGAACCGGCGGGAATAGTCAAAGAGGCAGGAAGCCCTTTTGCCGACAGCGTCTCTTTTGACAAGCTTGGTTCAGTGATATTCAGGAAGTCAGGAAAGGAGGAATCACCCAGAATCCTGATGGCCGGGCATATGGATGAGGTCGGATTTGTCGTTACCGGCATAGACGAACAGACCGGTTTCATCTCATTCAGCCCGCTTGGAGGATGGTTTGATCAGGTTCTGCTCGGTCAGAGGGTCAGGATAAGGGCAGGCAAAGGGGATGTAACAGGTGTAATTTCCAGCAAGCCTCCACACCTCCTTGCGCCCGAAGAAAGGGAGAAGGTTGTCAGGCTAACCTCCATGTACATTGACGTCGGTGCGACCGGAAGAAAAGAGGTTGAAAGGGATTTCGGCATAAAGATAGGCGATCCGGTTGCGCCCGATGCGTCCTTTCTGTCCACGGGAAGGAACAGCTGCGTGATAGGAAAGGCGTTCGATGACAGGGTCGGGACGTTTGTGGGCCTCCAGGTGCTTAAGCATCTCCGGAAAAAGCATGTTGACCATCCCAACACGGTTTTCATGGCGGCGACCGTTCAGGAGGAAGTCGGTCTCCGCGGAGCACAGACAGTTTCACACATCGTCGATCCAGACGTCGCCTTTGCGCTTGAGGTGGACATTGCGGGCGATGTTCCGGGAATAAAGCCAAGCGAAGCTCCGTCCCGTATCGGCAAGGGACCTTCGATACTCACCTTTGACGCATCAATGATACCAAACCAGGAACTCAAATCGTTTGTCATAGACACAGCAGAGAAAGAGCGCATTCCATATCAGCTTTCGACCGTGTCCCGCGGCGGAACAGACGCGGGAAAGTTTCACATGAACAGAGCAGGCTGCCCTTCTATTGTTATTGGTGTTCCTACAAGGCATATACATTCGCATTCGGCGATTGCAAGTCTTGATGATATCGATGCGGCCGTCAGACTTATGGTTGCGGTGATACGCATGCTTGATTCGAAAAGGGCAAAATCATTCACAGAACTTTAAACCGGTGCTTTAAAATAATCTGGCGGGAACCCCATTGCCCTGCCCAAGAAACAGCAGCCGCCTGAGTGAAGGAGCTGCTTGCTGGTCCCTGTGCTTTCAGTTTCGACTGAATGGTGATCGGTTGATGGTGTCTTCTGGTATCTGACAGCTTAGTGCAGCAATGCACCGGGTCTCCGGCTTTCTTCTCAATGAACTTTTTAGCCTTTAGCCCTTTCAGCTTAACCGTTATTGTTGCAGTCAGGTGGTTACCTCAGGGGATGGAATACTCTTTGACCGGGACTACTGACCGCCTGAGAGACTGAAATGCGCCCTGTTCCCTTTATGAATATCATCATATGCCAGCTTCCTTCAACGCTGTTTGTGTGCATTTGAAGCTCATGGCAGCTTGTTGTCATTTCTCTTACAAGGCCCCTGAATCCTTCCGGTTTGCCGTTCTTGTCCTTCATGAGCTGTATCGAAACCTCCACCCATCTGGCCTTGCCATTCTTCCCCAGTATTTCGCAACTGACCCCCGTTTCAGGCTTACCTGTGAGAAACACACCATGAAAGACCTGATACAGTCTCTCTGCCGTTTCCATGCTGACGTAGTTTCTGTAATTCATTCCGGCAAGCTCTTCCCGCGAATAACCGGTTATCCCGCAAAGTGCATCGTCGAACAATGTGAGGTTGCCTTTCAGATCGACCTCACACTGTTCGACGACACTACAGTAAACATAAACAAAAATTAAAGCTTCGAACTCTTTACATTTTTATTTTCAGGTTTTAACAGTCCGACGTCTGTTAAGGAATTGTTAATGAATAACATTAACAATTCCTTAGTGCTCTTTCGAGACTTTCGACAACCACTTTGCTTTCAGGGAGCGGATTGACAAGATAGAAGAGTTCAGATCTCCATTTCATTCTATCCAGAGCTCCATTGATCTTGCTGAGTAATTTCTCTTTGTCGAAAATCTCCTTTCTTCTGCTCATCTTTTCCGATACCATGGACTCGTTATATCCGCGGCCACTCACAAAAAGAAGAAAATACAGATCGTATATGTCACGCAGTTTGTCTCTCTCGAATATTGATGCGATTTTCTCTGCGACTATCTCTTCAATGTTCATGACCGGAACTGTGAATGTGGCTATGTCCGGGTAAATAGGGAGCAGATACTTGGTGTCTGGATTCGACATGACGTCCTGCCTGGTGCTTATGTCCAACTTGATGTTCTGAAGCCGACCCAGCTTCCTGTTCAGCGGTCCCCGAACTCTGGCCTCAAAGTTGACGCCTATTACTCGCCCTTCAAACTTGTTGCCTCTGTGTTCCCTCTCAATGACCTCATATTGAAGGCTCAGACTGTCAAGTGCAGAGTTTAACTTGTGGTACAGCAATCTTCTGCCATCAGCTCCGTATTGTCCCGTGTAAGAGAAGTCAAGATCCTCTGAGAATCTGTTTAAATTGTAAAAGTACTTCAAAGATGTCCCGCCTTTGAATATCAGATCATTGCTGAATATAGAGTAAATCTCACGCAGAAGAAGGGTCAGAAGATAATCCTTCTCCAGTTGCCTTTGGTCACTGAATCTGCCGGACAACCCCAGAAGTGTCCCTTCGTCTATCATCGACGTCGACTCCCTTCTTCCGCCAGGCTCCTGTTCCTCGGACCGAGGAGCAATTCCACTTTTCTCACCAGGCTGCTGGAATTCATTCTCCTCGAGAATTCCAATAGTTTATCGACGTCTATAATGTCCCTTTTGACCGCCTCCGAGAATGTCTCCTGTACATAGGACATCGGTGGAGCATTGAAGTACAGCGCATCGATGATTGCCTTTTCAATCGTTGCAATATATGTGTTCTCTGTCTTCTTATAACCAAAAAACCTCTTCTTCTGGATACTCCTGAATTCGATCATGTGTCCGTATAGAGCTACTGGTCTGTGGCGTTTGAGAGAGACAACGCTGACAGTTGTTATGACCTGGTCAGTAACGTCGTAATACTCAAATGCTGCAAAAAGGCTGATGTATGAAGGAAACACAATCTGAGAGGCAATCTCGTAGAAATCAATGTTTTTTCCCGTCGTGATGAAGTATTTTCCTCTTTCGATTCTCGTTACTTTCCTGCTCATGGCTAGCAACTTGGAAACGTACTTCTTTGGTTTGTTCATTATTCTTGCAGCATCATTCAGGGTGAACACAGATTTGTTGTGTTCTGCCAGCTCATCCAGTACATCGCGCACCTTGTTGTGGGTCACATACGTATTACCGTTATTCATCGATATAAAGTATTTGTAACAATATATCCACAAAAATGGAGATTCTGTTACACAATTATAAACACGCACGCAGTAACCCGGTCTGGCCACAGCGGAGGACCCGTTCGAGTTCTCCTCATGCAAACAGGGTATTCCGGCATGAAGGACTGTACCAGATCTCTCAGGCTGTTGCGATCAAATCAACAACTTCACCATTCAGGTGATTATGCTCGACAAAGGCGAACAGCACTCATCGGAGTGCAGACTGCTCTGGTCTAACCGACTTGAAGATTTAAGAGGAATGACCCACATAACTGTGCAGGGAACTGCATATGGGGCGCTCAAGGGAAGAGAGAGTGGCAGAGTACGTCGATTCGGGCTTTCTCCGCGCGCGGCTGAGGACTGGAAACCGTCTTTCCTGCCTGATTGAGGGAAGATACGGCAGCTACATTACAAGTGTCGATCTTAATGACCGCCTGGACTTTTCCTGTTCCTGCCCTTCTGAAGAGTACCCATGCAAGCACGTAGACGCCCTCCTGGAGACTTACACTGTTAACAGGAAGTCGTTCCTCGATCTGGATCGTATGATGAAGAAACTTGCGAAACTGGAGAAAAATGAACTTCTGGACAAAATAAGAAGTATGATAATCGTTTCTCCTCCGGCGCTGTCTGCTCTGGGAGTCAGTGGTTTCGAACTTACAAGGTCCCAAGATATGGAGGAGCGGGAAAACGAGTAACGCATCCGGTCAAATCGAAGAGATTACATCTGAAACAGTGCAACAAATAAGGCAATAAATAGAGAATCCCTGCGAGACTGTGCAGAAAGTAAATGCCCTAATTGAATGCCGGCATTATCTCTCTTCTGCATTCTGCCGGGATGTTTTCTGTGCTGCTCCAGCAGCTGGTGATTGCATCACCTGCTTCCTCGTTCCCATCATGTTCAGCACTCTTCGCAAGTTGAAAGTCCGCACAGTGAGTCCTGTTTCTCCTCTCAGCTTCCTGAGGCCCTTGAGCAGTAGATACGCCCGGTCGAATATCTGATGGGAGGGTGATATTCAGGAAGATCGTTCGGGAGCATTCACCACACTGTTTTCTTGCGTGGAAGCCGGCAGCGCGAAATGGACGCTCACCGGGCCGGGGAAGAGAGCGGAAGGACTGAAGTCCGAGGCGCCGGACACATCCTTTGTCATTGTGATGGAGAAGCTGAAGCACATACGCAGGTCAAAGAGGAAGGGCAATGGCAACGGCCGATCAATCAGGCGACGCATAAACAGATGGCCTTTCTCGATGCTGCAGCAAGCGACAGAGTACAAGGCGGCGTGGGCCGGTGTCGCTGTGGAGTACGCCAAAGAAATGCTCCGTGTGCGGGAAAGTGAACCGCAAACTCGAAGCGGAGAAGGTGTGGCAATGCCCCTGTGGTGCCGCACATGACCGTGACCTGAATGCTGCGAGGAACATCTGGTCGCGGTCCAACCCAGTGTGTCTGCCTGTGACTCAGGCAGGAGCGGTAGGCTGATGAGGCGATGAAGCAGTTCAAAGACGCTGAGCGGAAGCCTTCAAGTGAAGAAAATTCGGCAGCCGGCGGGTTTTTTCACAAAGCTTCTGCGCTGATTGGACATGCCCTCAAATGGAGCTGGATGCAGTTGCTATGAAGTCTGTATTTCATTTCTGTCCAACCGCTTACTGTTTGTGTCCCTTTGAATGATCGTGACAGCCTGCAGTCATCTCTCTGACCAGGCCACTGAATCCTTCCGGTTTGCCGTCCTTGTCCTTCATGAGCTGTACTGATGCCTCCATCAATGTGCCCTTGCCTTGCTTCCCTGCTATTTCGCAGTCGACTCCCGCCTCGAGCCTGCCTGTAAGAAACACATTGTCAAAGACTTCGTATAATCTCTCTGCGGTCTTCCTGCTGACGTAGTTTCTGTAATTCATGCCGGCAAGCTCCTCCCGCGAATACCCGGTTATCCCGCAAAGCGTGTCGCTGAATAATGTGAGGTTGCCGTTCAGATCGATCTCGAAGTATGTTTCGCCGATGCCCTCGAGCATCGTCCTGTATCTCTCCTCGCTCTTCCGCAGTTCTTCATCAAGGTCATCTGCTCTGTTACGTCCCTCTTTATAGCAATGAAGTTCGAGATGGTGCCTTTTTCATTCGCCACCGGGGTGATAACAGTATCCTCTATGTACAGTTCGCCATTCTTGCGTCTGTTCGTGAGTCTTGCATGGAACACCTTTCCGGAAAGTATAGTATTCCAGAGGTTTTTGTAGAAAGCGGCGTCGTGCTTCCCTGATTTCAACACCCGTGGCGTCCTGCCCTTCACCTCATCGAGGGTATAACCGGTGGTTAGCGTGAATGCGTGGTTTGCCCATTCGATTATGCCTTCCTTGTCGGTGAGAACTACAGTGTCGCTCGCGCTCTCGAGGGCTGCCTCCAGAAGCTTCTGTTTTTCCCTTTGCCGCGATGACTGTATTGCAATGCTTATGGCTTCCGCTGCGTTTTCCAGTTGTCCTATCGCTTCAGCTGAAATTTTCCGTAGGTCGCTGCCTACCACGGTCATTGCGCCCATTGTCTGGTCCCCTGATACAATCGGTATGGAAATGACCGAATCGTAACCGTCCTTCCCCACAATATCCTTCCACTCAATGCAATCAGGATCGTCAATACGGCCCACCCGGATCCTGCCGGTTCGCACCGCACTGCCTGTCAGTGTTCTTCCGCCGGGGCTGTCATCCCATCGTACCGCCTTTTCCATCCCGAACTCCGGCATATTTTCCGCCCTCGACAGAAGTCTGAGAGAACCGTCATTCTCCTTGAGAAATACGCCGACTCCCCTGAACTGGAATATCTCCGCTACGGTGCCGCACAGATATGAAAGAATGCCGTCAAGCGGTCTTTCCCTGAGCACCGCAATGGACGTATCGCGTATGGCCCTCACAAGCGCCTGGGAACGTGTCTTGTCTGTCACATCCCTGATCGTGCAGGCGACGAACGCAACACCACCGGATGCATCCCTTATCGGCGTCATACTGACGCTCAGGTACAAACGGCCGCCGTCACTCCTCTCCAGCACTTCGTCATGGCTCATCGGAGTCCCCTTCTCAACAGTCTTTCTGAATATCTCATCGAATCTTGCTGTTGCACCTTCACCGCGCAGCGTGAGTCTCCTGCCCGCAAGTTCGCTTTCGGTCGCTCCGAAGAGCTGTTCCGCGGCAGCGTTGATGTTGAGCACATTTCCGCCGCCGTCAAAGAGGACGATGGCATCAGCTGTGTGCGCGAAGAAGGATGTGAGTTTCCTTTCCATCGCTACGAGCTCTTCCTCCGCTTCACGGCTTTCAACCACACCTTTGATGAAATGGGTGAGTTCAGCGAACTGGGAAGAAATGTCTCCTCCCTTCTGTAAGTAGAAGTCTGCACCGCTGTTTATTGCTTCGATTGCCACTTCCTCCCTCCCCCTCCCGGTAAACAGAATGAACGGAATCTTCCTGTCTTTCGAACGGAGATGCTTCAAAAATCCTATCCCGTCCATTCCGGGCATCTGGTAGTCAGACACAACAGCATCGTAGTGGCCGGAGGACAGCCTTTCCAGCGCCTTATTTGCCGAGTCCACGGCATCGACGAGGAATTCGCCGTCCTTCTCCATGTAGAGCTTGAACGGATCGTGTAGAAAACACTCGTCGTCAACGTAGAGTATTTTTATTCCACCGTTCCCGGAACGCATACAAGATCACAATCACAATTTCGCATTTTCCATCGGGTAATGAAATAAAAAGCTTCAGTATGCAAGTTCATTGGTTTGATAACGACCGACGGGCTATTCCGGAAGTGAAGTTTTCACAGATCTGTGCCACTGCTCTCCCGCAGGAAACTGCTGACAGGTGCGGAGTGATGCTGCATCCCAGGCAAGCAGTGAAAGGAAAGGCAGCGCCAGGACGGGCATCGTGACAGACACTTATACTGCACGACTGAAGAGCGCTTCATTCTTTTTGATCGGCTGTCAGCAGCTCACAAACATGCAGTGTTTGGCTCCGGGTAGCGGAATCTTTCCGGAATGCATGCATTTTTCAAGTTTTGATAAGCATCCGTTCAGTTTTGGCAGTTGTAATCCGCAGGCGGAAAATAATCATAGAATGCATTCGTACGAAGCTACATATATGATGGAAGGGTGAAGGGCAACAGCAGGTGACGGAGGATGAACGATGAACCCCCCAATAGTGCCATCTTCAGTTCTTATGGAACCAGTTTCGCTCCGCCTGTCTTGTGCCATTAACAGTTTTGCACCCGTGCATGCGGGCAGTAAGCCTTCTTTTTTTCACCCGTTCTCCCCTGACAAATCTGAGGCAATTTTAATTTAACAACAGCAGTCAAAATGGAGGTTCCCTGATTGTCATCCTGGAAAAAGCATGTTTCCGAGCATACGGAAACCGAGATGATGAAGCAGTTAAATTCGCTCCCTGTCGATATCAGGTACAGGGCGGAAGACAGGCTGCATGTGGCTTTTCACCGTGAAAGGCACACGCGTCTTTCAAGACTGGAACTCTTTTTCATTTTAATCGGCCCGGGCATACTGGTGATGATCGCAGACAACGATGCAGGCGGCGTGATCACGTATGCGCAGACCGGCGCTATCTTCGGCATAGGTTTTTTCATACCGTTCATGATACTCATGCTTCCGGTAGCATATTTTGTGCAGGAAATGACTGTGAGGCTCGGGGCGGTAACCCACAGGGGACACGCCGAACTCATATGGAAACATTATGGCAAATTCTGGGGTTCCTTCTCTCTGGGGGATCTGGTTATTGCCAACTTCCTGACGCTTATCACAGAATTTATAGGCATAACTGTCGGACTGTCTATATTCGGTGTGCCACGTATATTCTCGGCCGCAGTCTTCGTCTGCATCGTGATTGCAATACAGCTCTTCCTGCGTTACTATACCTGGGAACGGGTTTCGCTTTTTATAGCCGTTTTCAACCTTGTTTTCATTCCGCTGCTGCTGTTTCTGCCTCATCCCGCGTGGAGTCAGGTCGCCGCCAGCTTCGCGACATGGAGAATAAACGGCGGCGTGAGTTCCCTTTTCATCTACGTCCTTCTTGCCAACCTGGGCACAACCATTGCCCCCTGGATGCTGTTCTTTCAGCAGTCCTCTGTCGTGGACAAGGGACTGACGGAAAAGGACATAAAATTCGGACAGCGGGATACGCTTATAGGCTCGGCAGTTATGGTCGCAGTCGCCATTGCCATCATTATACTCACCGGAATGACAGTTTACGGCTCGGCTGTCAGGGGCACGCCAGGCATAGACAGCATACTGCTGAGCTTTGAAGCAAGGGTGGGAGTGTTCCCGATGGAGCTATTCGCAGCCGGACTCATAGAAGCGGGTTTTATTGCTGCAATTGCGATTTCAGCCAGTACATCATGGGCAATGAGTGAAGCATTCGGCTGGAAGAAGAGTATAAACCTTCCGGCACGCGACGGCGTCATGTTCTACCTGCCAAGTTTTGCCTCTCTTGCGATCGCGGCATCTGTAACACTTATTCCCGGTGCTCCGCTCGGTTATCTCAACCTGACAGTACAGGTCATAGCCACAATCTTCATGCCGGCAGCCATGCTGTTTCTTCTGCTGCTCCTCAATGACAAGGGGATAATGGGAGACCGCACCAACAAACGATGGCAGAATGCAATCGGTTTTTCAATAATAGGTTTCCTGATACTGATGAATGCGCTTTACGGTCTGTCGATCGCGCTTCCTGCCCTGTTCAGCCACATCGTGGGGTGGCTGTGAATGGAGGTGATGTGAATGACGCCTGAGGACACTGAATCGAGGATAGATGATGAAGATTATTTCCGGAGATTTATGGTGGAGGAGGGACTTGAAGACTATGCAAAAATTCCTGTGGAAAGGATAGTTTTCAGCAGACGGACAAGATTGGCGTTCTGGTTTCTGAGGCTCTACATCATCCTTATGGTTATACTGGTGATAATCGGCTTTTCACATATTGTCTAATGATAATCATACAGGTAATGAAACCTGATGAAACCGTTCGCACCGATCAGGACGATCCGGCGAAACGGCAGAATGCGGCACGGATATGACATTGCTCTTGAACATGAAGAGGTTTTACAGCGTTCAAAGATGGCTTGCTGAGACCTGTGCCCTGGATTGGGAAACGGGCTCTAATGACTCTCGCATTATCCAGGCGCCGGATGCACAATACGGATCCTTTTGAGCTACGCCAGAATTGCAATGCGCATTATGGGATTGGGGAATTTTGCCTGCGGAACTGAAAATGTTCAGACAGTTCCGGAAATGTGTCATGGTCAACAATTTACAGAATCACTGTTTTCGTCTGTTTGTGTTGCTGTAAGAATTGAAACTTGTCTCTATCTCCCGTGCAACGTCTTCTCCCGAAAGGTGCGTGTATCGTTCGGTGGTGCTGATTGTTGCATGCCCGAGATGTATCTGGACAGCCCTCAGACTCACACGGTTCTTTATCAGCCGGGTAGCGCACCAGTGTCTCAGTGCATGCGGATGCATTTTTCCAATACCGCAATCGCAGCTGACTTTTCTTATCACGTTTCTTATGCAGTGGTAGGAAAGACTGCCGTTGCCCGAAGTGAATAACGGGCTTTCCATCTTCAAATCGGCAGCTTTCAGATATTCTTCGATGTCGTCCCTGACGAAATCGGGCATTGCGACGATCCTGTCCGCCTCCAGCTTCTCGCTCTCGACATGCAGTCTGCCGTTCTGATAGTCCCTCACCTTCAGTCGAGTCATCTCGCCAACCCTCAGTCCGCAGAATGCAAGTATCTCTATCATCACCCGGTTTCTCAATCCTTTCAGGCCTCCGTCATTGAGCTTTTCTGAATTTATCATTTTCCAGACTTCTTCGTCGGTCGGTATCCAGGGTTCACAGCTCCGCTTCATCCTGAGCATCGGAACCCGAACATCTGATTTTCTGAATGAGAGCCATGCCCTGATATCCTTCATTTCATTGTTTATTGTGCCTTCGCACTTTCCCTTCTTTCTTTCGGTTTCGACATAAGACCATAATTTTTCGGCAGAAATGTTGTGTATGTCGAATCTTTTCGAAAGCGACTTCACGGTCACATTCATTCTGACGGCAGTGGACGGAGAGTATTTTCCGCTGCCTATCGCCCACGTCCTGAAATTGGACAGTTCTTCCCGACTTGGTTTCATATCCGATCCCGCGCAATGTATTCGACGAAGGAGTCACAGGCCGCCAATCTGACGACGGTGGATGCTGTAACCCCGCCTGATTGTATTTCGCTACGACCGGCCTATTTAAATCTCTAGTTGGGGGGTGGCCGAATGCTGCATGGACTGCAGATATGTGCCAGCCGTAGCCTTCCGTTCCCCTTAGAATTCACATTCCGGGAAAGCATTGAGGACGGCAGAAAGGGTTCGCTGCACCAGGTTCGGCACCAGTAAACAGTCAGCGAGATGACTGTCAATCCGGACGGCGCTCGTAATAATCTGTCAGTTCCTTTACCAGTTCCAACCCGTGGAATCGAAAAATATCCTCAACGAGCTCGGTCAGCACCCTGAAACGCGACTTGACAACGCTGCTGACTTCGATCCTGCTGCGGGCAAAGTTGATCGTTCCGAGCCTTGTTCCGACCTTCACCTTCGATCCGTCGAGTCTAAAGCAGTAGGCGGTGGCAGAAAGCACTTCCTCCTCGGGCATTTCGTTCTGCTCAAACCGGACTGAATGGAGCACGCCGAAATATTCTATTACCCTTCTGTCTTGATATGAGAGCAGCCAGTTCCAGGCATCCGAACTTTCTTCGATCATGTAGACTCTCATGAAAGGGACAATGATGATGTCCTCCAACGAAGATCCGCGTAGGAGCTCGCTATGCTGCTTGCCGTTACGGCTGTCTTTTCTTCCATGTCCTCCGGCTGCATTCCTTCCGGCCTCCTCCAGTTTCGTTCTCGTGCCAGGTTTCTCAATCTCTGTCATGATGCTGTTGATGACGCCGGCCAGGCCCTCATTCTCGTTCCAGTCCAGAATGATTCGCTGGATCACGACATTGCTGAAATAGAGATTGTCTTCCCTGAGAATCTCGATGTCCCGTTCGCTCAGTTTTTCACCCGGTTCGGGCCGAATCAAACGCAGCCATTCTGGCATCTCCAGAGAGGCCCGCTGGGCGGGAGTCCTGCCCTCCTCGTCCGCAGGTGAGAAATAGTCGAGGTAAATTCTGACTGCCTCAGCAAGCTTGTTCATCTCGCCAGGGGGAACAGATTTCAATCCGTTGATAATCTGGGTGTCTGCGATCAGCGTGTGATTGCCGTCCTTGCCGTCACCATCTGCGATACCGGCCGGAAGACCCCTGCGGTTATTCATAAATCGTAGCGCCTTCTCTTTGCAATGTGCCTGAATCAACGGCTGCCCCGAATTGCATATCTGTCTGTTCCATCAATTTTCATCTCATTTACGGCGGGGGACCATTTCCCTGAACTTCTGTTCGACAGAAAGTTCGCTTATGTCTTCGACCTTTTTACCCCTTTTAATCTCTTCGGCAATTCGGGTCACAAGATTATTCATGTATTCCTTAAATTCACTGTCAAACGGGCAGTTCCCCAGACCGTTAACTGCATAGATGGCTTCGGAATGGGTGCATCTGCTGCATCTGTCATCGAAGTAACGGCTGCACTGCTGCAATTCGAAACCCGGACTCAGCTGTTCCAGCACATCAGTTAGGTTCTCAGCCTTCCATTCGAATGCATCTGTGTCAGCGGGAAGGTCAGATGAGTCCGATTCTATACCTGTCATTACATTTCCGCAATCCTCGCCATTCATGATTCTCTCCACATAAGGGCTGGTGTGGATGCTCTTAATGCCCTCCTGCAGCATGCCCGATTTCTCAATACCGGATTGCAGAACTTCCCGAACTGCCTTTCCGCCGAAAATCATGAATCTCAGGAGGGAGCCGTAGGAGGGCGGTTCACCGAACAGGCTTTCAATCTTCTCTTCCCCCTTCAAGACGTGCTTGAGGATGCTTCTCACCTCGCTGCCCGGCGACATCAATGCAACTGCTGTTCTGAGTGCCCTGAGCGACTTTTTTTCTTGCCCGCTACAATAGAAAGTTCTTGCCTGCTCTATGTAATTGCGCGGATCAGTGCGGTTAAGGCTTATCGCCATATTGAGGTGTGTGAGTGCATCATTGTATTTTCCCGGAATCCGCAGAATCTCAGCGTATAAGTTATGAAAGCGGGCGGCAAGTTGCGGATTGTATGCGGTTTTCATGATGGCGCTATCAAGCAGGCCCATGGCCTCACCGTATCTTTCATTCACTGCCAGCAGCCGTGTGAATAAGACAGCTGGCCAGTAAAATGTCTGATCTACGGAAAGGACACGCGTGAAGAAATATTCTGATGATTTCATGTGGTAAAGGAGTATGCCTTCGATTCTCTCTTCGTCAATATTGGGGTCTATTGCAAGATTTATAAACTCAGCCAGATCAACATTGGCGGGGTTGTCTGATAATATGCTTCTCAATCTTCCAAGTCTGTAGCTTGTGAAGTCCGTATCTTCTATCATTTTCTCATTCTCTGCCCTGCAATCAGATATGCATCTGTCAATGTTAAAGTCTATGCGTTCCTCAGTTCTGAATGCCGCCTGAAGGCTTCTGCTTCACAGTCCGGACATCAGCCGCCTCAACTGTTTCTCGTTTTTCATCAGCAAGCAACCGGACAGCCCTTGCGAAATGATTATCGGGGAGCAGGTCTGTTGATGCAAAGAATCCGGCTAAAGCTTTCGCCAGGTTTTTTACCTGAACTGCGCTGAATATATGAACGCCAGCATCATTCCCGATGGACTGGAGGACTCTGCGTATTCTGTCGGAAGGGGAAGAGAAACTGAAGAAGATGTATCGCGTCTGCGGTTTTGCATCTGCATGCTCGTTCCGGAGAGAATCCTTGAGCGGAATCATCGCCCTGAACAGTCTGACCCTTTCCTGCAGTTTTGGAAGCACTTTGGTCCGGTTCATTTCCAAAGGCCACCACGTGTCCATCCAATCCAGAACGTCGCAGCCAATGTATCTGTGTGTTGCCGATGAATAACCGACCGTCACGATGTCGGGGTGTTTGCTTTCAAGATGGCGCATATTGTGCTGAACCACATTACACCGTTCCATTGCTACAAGATAAGCTGCAATGAAGTGCTGCTCAAATGAGATAGCATGATCGGGTTGTATGCATTTAAGCGCATTGCCGGCTACACTCCGATCTCTGTCAATCATGGCGATTCGCCTGCATTCCCTGACAGCAACGATAAATGCCCCGCGGAAAGACTTTTCATATTACCGTCGCCAACAAGGAATAGAGAAGGCAATTATTCAAACTGTCGATTGCCAGTATCTGGAATTCGGCCTGAGGATAAAATATGCAGCAAATCTTTGCCTTTCGGCATCCCCCGGAAATTCGTAATTGGTTAATAGGAATTTCGCTTATACATCTGTGTGAAATGCCCGGCGTGTCTTGAAACGGTTGAAGGCGCAAAATTTACCGGTCTGGCAAATCATCTGCTGGTTAATGCCAAACAGGCCGGCAATCAGCATGTCCGGTGGCTGAACAGATATGTCGTTCGCGAGAAAATTACGGAGACGGAACTGGAGGCATTGCTCGTCAACCTTTACGAGATTAACGGAGACCTGAAAGGATGGATCGTGAACCGCCTGATTGAAAGAATATATGCGGATCCGCCCCATCCCTTTATTCAGAAGCTCCAACATCCTGACAAGAAGACAATCTACGGGTATGTGATGGAACATCACCATTTCCTTGTCCAGTGGGTCAGATCCTGCGCTTCAATAATCTCCCGTACAGACCTGGAGGATGTGCAGATGTATGAGATAGACAACATCGTTTCGGAGTTCAGGGGAAATCCTCCGGTCCAACCGTCTCACCATGAACTTCTTCTCAGAATGGGCGAGAGCATCGGTATCGGCAGAAACACGGTGTATGCAAGCAGACCGCTGCCTGCCACAGCAAACTGCCTTAAATGGTGGAATCGTATCGCCAGTGAATGCACCTGGATTGAAACAATGGCCGCAATGCATACACTCGAGCTCACTGCCAATCCCGACATTAAAAAGATGGGTTCAAGCATGACGTATTTCGACCCTGCCATCCTCGAGGACAGGGAATATCCGGAAGCAGTCAAGTCCTTCCTTTACGAAGGTTACAAGGCCGATGCGGGTCACTCGATGGAAGCTCTGGATCTCATAGTGAAGTACTGCAACACAACGGACCTTCAGCATGACATCCAGTCTGTCGTCTACAAAACAGTGGAACTCCTGGACGACTACCTTATGGCAAGACTTGAGAGGGGCGAGCAGTTTGCAGATTAACAACACACGTGGATGTGCTCTGTGCGATGCAACATGGGGAGAATACTGGGATGAGGTGGAAGGCGAAAAAAGGCGTTTCTGCTGCAGCACATGCGCTTTTGCGTTCAGGAACATGATAGCTAAGGTTAAGGAATCAACTCAGTGGCCAAGTATAGACAGGCTCGAAATAAATGGTAACAATACGACCGGCAGGAACTGTCTTGCCGTCTGCAAAGCGAAAATGCTGAGGTTTTACATCAAATTCAACGATGACGGCAGGATATTTGATTTCCATAGTTTGTGATACCGCATGTAAAAACAATCCTGTAACTTTCCCGATATCACTGTCTTTCGAATGTAAAACTTTTTACTTCTCTATCAAGGCGATTTTCGGAAATGCCGCAGGAATAACTAAATATCCATCCTTTATGGATTCACGTCATGATGGACGTCACAAGAGAGGAAGTAAAGAGGATAGTGGACTTCCTCAGGGAAAACCCTGATGTGGCGAGGGAGTTCAGCGTAGTCGTTAGCGCCGGAATAGTGGAACGAATTGACTCCTTCGAAAAGGTGATGGAACGGCATTTTGAAGAGTCTTCAGCAAGGTTTGAAGCACTCGATGCTAAATTCAATGCAATCATCAAGGAGATGCACGAGGGCTTCGAAGAAGCAAGAAAGGAGAGAGAGGCAGGTTTTGCCGCAGCCAACAGAAGATTCGAAGAGCATGATCGCAAGTTCGACGCAATCATCAAGGAGATGCACGAGGGCTTCGAAGAAGCAAGAAAGGAGAGAGAGGCAGGTTTTGCCGCAGCCAACAGAAGATTCGAAGAGCATGATCGCAAGTTCGATGAAATCATTAAGAGAATGGATGAGACAACAGCTTCATTCAACAAGAAATTCGAAGAGCATGATCGCAAGTTCGATGAAATCATTAAGAGAATGGATGAGACAACAGCTTCATTCAACAAGAAATTCGAAGAGCATGATCGCAAGTT
>JAHEAD010000015.1:0-3409 GCA_019721075.1 Candidatus Sysuiplasma jiujiangense | reverse complement strand
TCGACGCAATCATCAAGGAGATGCACGAAGGATTTGCTGTAGCCAGCAAGGAAAGAAGTTCTCTGGGTAATACTTTGGGTAGAATTATCGAGGACAGAGTTAGAGATAAAATAGAATTTTACGCAGAAAACATTGGTTGGAAGTCAAAAACGAGAGTTGTCAGCCACGATGAGGAAATCGATATTCTTGTAAGAGACGGGGTGTCCTTCTTTGTGGAAGCAAAATCACATGCAGACATGGATGCACTCAAACAGGTTGTAAGGAAGTCAAAGAAACTCAGACTGCCCGGAGTACTTGTGGGTGACAGACTGGATAGGGGTGTTGTCGTAGAAGCAAAACGTTTGAAAATTCTCTGCCTCACTCTGTTCGAATTCAGAAAAGCATTGCAAACAGGCAGAATAGAACGTTTGTATTCAAGCCAGCACACTCACACTAATAAATGATCAGTTATTCGCCCTTTTGCATTGGTTTGTGCTCATCAAAATAAGAGCATCGGTGTCTCCACCCCGATAGGTTGTTCATGCCCTTATG
This sequence comes from Candidatus Sysuiplasma jiujiangense, assembly GCA_019721075.1. Lineage (NCBI taxonomy): Archaea > Methanobacteriati > Thermoplasmatota > Thermoplasmata > Candidatus Sysuiplasmatales > Candidatus Sysuiplasmataceae > Candidatus Sysuiplasma > Candidatus Sysuiplasma jiujiangense. The sequence continues at coordinate 2,878 of JAHEAD010000015.1, read as the reverse complement.
CGGTGTAAATCAGCTGTCGTTGTAGCCGTCAACATCCTTCACGATGTTTGCCTTCGACTACTGCCAAGTATCGCGCGGTGCTCTGAGTTCGTGATAGAAATTAATTTACAAATTGATCAAAATGAAAAGGTGAGAATAGAACAACAAATTACTTCACCATAAATATCACATCTCGCCCCATATCTCATGCAACCGCCAATTCTCTAACTATTTATCGCCATCTTTATTGAAAATTAATCTTCGATAACTGCTATTATTGCTTAACACGACTGAATGTGCTTTGAAAGTAGATTACCGGAATTACTTTACTCAATTTCAGCAACCCCCTATAGGTTTCGCCGTTGATATTACAGGAGCTCTGAAATTTACAAATAAACGGAACTATAGTGGTTTACGTCCCTTTCTATGACGGCTCTGCAGCAAACCGGTGTTAGAAACTAATGATCATGAATGTGTTATCGTTCCCTGAAACTAGATCTCTGTGCTAAGCGCTTGTTATGTGAATTATTAATCGTAAATCTACTTTTCGCGCAGAGTTTCATGTATCCAAGAACCTCAATAATATAATTGACAATAAAAGAGGGTCCTCGAGTAATTGTCTTTGATCTGCCGGTCGTGCGGTCGACGAAAGTGTATGCAACTTCCTTCACTTTCAATTCAGGTCGCATGGATAGCAGGTATAGCATCAATTTTGTGCGTTTAGCTAACGGGCGAAGATCCGAGATGTTGTCTCTACTCGTCATGAAGTATCCTGTGGTTGGGTCTTTTAGCCTTCGTGCCGGTTTAATCAGCATTTGCGCCATTAATATGGCGACTCGGCTTATTACGCCTCTTGTCGGTGACCAAATATTGCCACCACCTCTTACATGTCTGGATGCAGCAACTATGTCGATATCATCTATCCTGTTCGATGACATAGCAATCAGTGTCTTAGGCGGATGCTGTAAATCAGCGTCCATTATCACAATTGTATCGTTGTTTGCGACTCTGCTTCCTATTATGCAAGCATCTACTTGACCCATTTTTTTGTGTCGTTCCACAATATTGATTTTGTACTTACGATTAATTACTCTGGCTTGTTCTTTGATAGTTTCGACAGTGCCGTCTGAACTCCCATCATCAACAAATACGACTTCGTCAAGAACATTAAGCCCAAATTCTGATACCAGCTTATCAAATTCACATAGGAGGTTTACAACGTTTTCTCTTTCGTTGATGACTGGAATTATGATTGAAATTCTATCGTTCACTTTCATGGCAATATTCTCTATCAAATTTTTCTGTCATACCTGTGATATTCGCACTATATTTATTCTAGACCCAAACAGGGGTATTTAAAGCATCTTCTTCCAATTTCAGAACAACGCGTCAGTATTTGATTGCATATCCGGACTTCGTTTGAATAACATTGTTTCCTTCTGCACTGTGTCATTTTTGAACTGCTGGCATAGGCACATTAAGTATGTTTTGACGTGATTACCCCTCTTTAGTATCTGTTCTGGTATCAGGGGAAAAGGGACTCGCGCGTGTTTTTATTGTTTTGTTTCATTCAAACACCTTCGCCATAAACCTGCTTCTATCCTCCCTAGGTGTGAGATAACCACGCGAGGAATACGGCTTTGTCTCGTTGATGGAGCGTAGATCTCGTGTTACTCGGAACTCCGCTGCTTCGCCAGGAATACACAGCCTGCAACTGTGAAAAGCGTCTGCATTCTCAAGCCATAAACGGACTGTTCAAATAGCCACATCAGTTCTGAGGAATGCTATATTGAATCAAATAAATTATAAGGCAATAGTGTTTCAAAGAGCTACAATGCTTGATCCTCTTCACTTTTCTTTTGATTCCCTTGCAAAGTCTCCAAAAATGGTGTCTACGGATCTAAAGGGGTCTGGGACAGGAGCCGATGCCCACAAAAAGTCAACTTACCAACACACCGGAATTACATTTATCATGCATGACTAGAAGAAGATTAACGATGGAAAGATTATAGAAATATTTGAATAATGAATAATGAGCAATGGGTAAGTTAAATGAATAATAGAAGAAAGCATGGAATGGACCCCTGTTTTTAGAATCACTTTCTGCCCTGTAGATTTGATGTGACCCCCTCCGGCGCAAGCTGTTTCTTCCAATTCATTTAGAACTCTCCTGGTGTTGAATAACCTATTGCCGAGTGAATTCTGGCATTGTTGTAATCGACGAATACTTGTGGCATGTATTCGGCGGCCTCACCGTAGCTGCCGAACTCAATGAGCCACATGTATTCAGTCTTCAGCGTGCTGTGAAACGACTCGATGTGCCCCTGCTGTTCTGGAGTGCTGTTTGCGATGAATTCCTGCCTTTGCCCTGCGCATTCACGGACTCCATGAATGCACTGGATGAGAACTGAGAGCCGTTGTCAGACCTCAGAACGAGGTTGGACAGGTCCCTTCCTTCTGTTGCCTTGAGGAGACAGTCAATTGCATGCTGCCTCCTTATGTCCCTGGCAAACACATATGCCAGCCATTCCCTTGTAAAGCAGTCCAGGTTGTTGAACAGGTAGCACCATCTGTCTATGCCGCACCAGACATATGTTATGTCTGTCTCCCACAGCTGGTCCGGTGCTGTGGGTATGAACCTTCTGTTTTTAGTGGGCCCAGAACAGATACGTCCTTCTTCTACTGTTCTCTGGTAGATCCAATTCGCTGTTCGTCCTCTTATTTTTATCTATTTCTAATAATAAATTATCTCCTGTGATGATTCTGTCTTCAATGGCCCTAGGCCACCAATGCAACTGTGCAGTAGTCCCGCATAGGGAAATTACTGCACTGGCACTGTTTTTTGATGTGAGAGTGCATTCCGTTGTTTGGAGGCAATGGGATGCACTCCACGGAAGAT
>JAHEAD010000014.1 GCA_019721075.1 Candidatus Sysuiplasma jiujiangense | reverse complement strand
AATGTCCATGCTGAAGAGGAGACTCCCGGCAAAGATAAGGAAGAAGCTGCCGGAGAGAAAGAAGACGGAAGAGTTCCTGAAGGCGGATGTGCACAATGTGAGGCAGTGCTGCTACCTCACATACACACATCCGGAAATGCTGAAAGGGACCGAACAGTAATTTTGTCCCAAAGCGCTGTTCATACCAATCTCAAAATAGTACGAACAGGGTATATGATCCTTGGAAAGTGGTGCTATGCATAGTATAGCAACTTATCCCTTCATATGTCGCGAGTGGCGATGGCTTCAATCTGGCATACAATCAGTATACGGGTTAGTGGTGTGATATGAAGATCTTACTGACTTTGATTATTGTTGCGGCGGTTGTGGCCGATGTCGCTTGGGGATATTTCTATTCTGCGGGTGCACCGAATTCATCGCATGCCCAACCAGCCTCCCTGACTCTTGTCAAAAAGGGTGCAGAGTTCACCTTTATGGGCTACAAAAGTTTCAGTTTCAACGCGCCGTACGGCAATTTCACTGTGATCGGCAATGGAAGCTGGATTGTCACCAACAGGGCAGCTGAATTCACCACCCCTGACGGTCTCGCCATGGAATGGGAGGCTCCTCCTTCACACCTGCCCGCACCTTCCTTTTACAATGTAACCGGATATCCATGGATATGGAAATACGCAGGTGTCATAAACTACACTGTTTTCACGTATTCTCAGGAACATTTTGAGATAATTTCATTTGTCTTCTATTCACCAGTGAGCACAACACTGAAATTTCTGCAACCTTTTGCCATAACATATCATAACTATTAGCACTACTTTCAGAGTTCGATTTTATTAATCGCCGAGCCCCTTCTTTATCAGAAATTCTGTCTCGTATTTTGCCCTTGTGCGGTGCCTGTTGAGGTTGAAGTGCCTATTCGGGACTCAGCCCCGAAGACGGACCAGAACCAATCGGTAAGCAAGACCCTCTCCCAATACTGCTGGCGACGGAACAGTCTTATAAGGATGGTGCTCATTGAAGGCCGGCCAGTCCATCTTGTTAATCAGGAGGCGTCTTGACGGTTCTGCAGGTCGGTGCCGATGAAGCAGGGAGAGGGCCCGTCATGGGACCCATGGTGCTGTGCGCTCTTGCGGCGGATGTTTCAGCACTCACTTCGCTCGGTGTGAAGGACTCAAAGCAACTCTCGGCCGAAAGACGTTCTTTCCTGTTCGAAGAGCTGAGGAAATTTGCAGAATGGAAGATATCAGTCGTCTGGCCAGATCAGATAGACGAAGCGGTCTGCAAATCATCTCTGAACGAACTGGAGCTTGTGCAGTTTGCGTCACTGCTCAGCCAGTTCAGTGCCGATCAGTTTTATGTGGATGCGCCGGATGTCGATGCAGGACGTTTCGCATTGCAGATATCACGGCTATGCGGCAAGAAGATAATGGCCGAGCACAGAGCAGACCAGAAATATCCGAGCGTTTCGGCAGCGTCCATAATGGCGAAGGTGACGCGTGACAGGCTGATTCAGGAGATAAGTTCGGAATTGGGGTGTGACATAGGAAGCGGTTACGCTTCTGACAGCCGTACCATCGATTTCATCCGGGCATACACGAATGCCAATGGCGACCTCCCGCCGTACTGCAGGAAGAGCTGGGCAACATCCAAAAGGATAATATCAGGCATCAGAATTAAAAGACTCGACGAATTCAGGTGAGGAAATGATTGAAGAGCTGATCAACGGGGCCATCGATAAATTCAATGCGAGGGTGGCGAAGGATGACACACTCCAGAAAGAGCTCGATGGCATGACAAGAACGGTACAGGTAGAGCTTAAGGACGGGAGAAGTTTCTGTTTCAGTCTCAGGAACAACAGAATGGGTGACTTCCACGAGGGGAGACTGGACAACCCTGACATCAAGATTGTGTCTGATGAGGGAACACTCTCGGGTCTCCTTAGCGGAACGATAAGGCCGATGAAGGCATGGGCTACAAAGAAAGTTCAGTTCAAGGCGTCGCTTGAAGATCTCATGAGGATCAGGAAATTCTTCTGATTTCGTTCCGTAAATTCCGTTTTCTGAGGAGGGCTTGGATCGCAGAATTGCAGAAGCAAGGTTTATTATGATGCCGCCATTCAGTCATACTGCAAAGCGGGGTGGGGTAGCCAGGACATCCCGTCGGGCTCATAATTCCTATGGGATACCCGAAGAACGATCGTTCAAATCGATCCCCCGCTATCGGCCGCGGAGGCCGAAGTGATTTTTTTCTGGCAACGGTTTTATACAGAATGGGATTTGGTGATGTCGCATGGAAAAAACCAACCTGTGCCGCAAATGCATAAACTGGGATCACAGACCTGAGGGAAACCCGGGGGAACTTATGGGTTATTGTATAGCAAAAAAGAAGAATGTAGGGCCTCATTACGAGTGCGATTTATTCCAGCCCAGAACGCCGGAAGCCACGGCCCTCATGAACAGCAGGATTTACGGCGCATACGAAGAAAACTCGGGAGACGAATTCGACTTCTGAAGGTTCAATAGATTGAATAGGACGTTTGTTTTTACATAACTGGATGCTACACTTTCAGCGCCGCATAAAGTCGCAGCCCGTCGCGAGGATAGGTGTATTTGAAGAAGCCGGGGGAAAAGTGGAGGCATGAACAAAAACATCAGGAATGCACTCATTATACTCGCAGTTGTGGCACTCGTTTCGCTCAACGTTTATACGGCAGTCTCCACCACCGGCAAGACCGGCAGTCCATACCCTGGATATCCGTCGATTCTGCTTGCCTACTACGAAGGCAACATCACGATTCTGATACATGGAGCCCTCGGCCCGTATCTCTACAGAACCATCCAGGTCTCTGCCAGATATATCGGGGCGAACGGAACAGCCATGACCTTTTCTGAAATTGAAGGCAATACATACTATCTTGGCATGCAGCTGCATACTGTCAATATGAGCCTGAACTCCGCTGCGCTGGACTCTTCTCAGAACAGGGAGTATTTTTTCAATGCAACTGTCACCGTCAATGCGTCCGCTTCCGGCAGTTCCCTGGTCGGCGTTGTACCGAAGGGAGGCGTTCATGTCATAATACTGGGCCAGACGCCTTACGTTGCTTCAATGGAGGGAAGGAAAATTGCCTAAGCTGTCGTTCACAACAGTTGTCTGGCTTGCGGTCATATCCCTGCTTGTAATATTCGAGATGCTTCAGTTCACGGGACTCATCAGGGTGTCCTCCATTGCTGCCAATTTCTACCTTTTCGTTTTTTCTCTGGTGACCATAGCCATACTTGCCGTCATCGGTGCAATTTTCATCGGCATAACGATAGCCCACAGGCTCCTCAGTCCCGGCAAGTTTACACCTTTCGAGATTGAGATGCTGTCGATGAAGGAGCAGATAGCCGAAATACAGAAGTCGCTGGAGGAAATGTCAAAAAAGTGAAATTCAGGCCAGCCGTTCGTCGCATACCGCCCTTCTCGAACAGCTGAGGCACTTTCCGGGTCTGTTGTGATTTCTGTGAGCCTCCCCTTTTTCCACAGCAATTCTCATCTCCCCAACCTTCTTCATCAGCAGCTTTTCGACCTCGTCGTCGAAGTCGACTGCGAAGCTTTTGGTCCCGTAGTAGATTAGACCGTAATCCGGTCTCCTTACGAAGTTGTCTTCAACGAGCCTGCAGTAAGCGGATACCTGCATTATGTGGGAGAAAAGCGGTCCTGCGGGCCTTCTGCCGGATTTGAATTCCACAGGCATTATTTCACCTTCGCTCTCTATGATGAAATCGGGGCGCCCGGAAATCGTACCGTCCCCTGATACCAGGACAGGATGTCTGTCATCCCCTATGTAAATTATCCTTCCGCTTACGTTGATTTTTTTCTCGATGTTCTCCGCCTTCCTTTCGGCCCAGAGATCGAGATAGAGGAAGCTTGATGCCCCTATGAGCCACAACAGGGACGCGCTTTCCAGAACCATTGCTAGGAACGTGTTCACCTGCAGGATTGTTACTGAGAGTATGGACAGAACCATCGAAAGGGCTGCCAGAAACAAAACGATTCTCTCTGTCTGTCTCTTCCTGTCATGCGTGTCGTTTCTGCTAATGTAAAGTATTGTTACCGCCATGATGATCCAGATGATGGAAAGAAGGAGCAGAACGCGGGAAAGTTCGTACTTCAGATCGAACCGCACCACCGACAGCCCCGCGATAGCCAGAACAGTGGAAATTACTGCATAATACATGATCATCCGGCTGTATACTGTGCTTTCCTTCTGATTCGACGATATATCCGTCAGCCTGTCGTTCAGCAATTTATGTGCCCTGCTCCCCGATGCAGTCTGGGCAGATTCACTTTTCTCATCCCGGCTCAGCCACCAGCTCAGCGGACAGTAGCTGAATTTCTCTATATCGCCGGCCGAAAAGGTAATACCCGCCATGTAGCATGCAGTCCCGCTGCCGAGGATAAAAATTATTGCACTTAGCTCTCACCGGCTGTCATTTGCTTTTCATCCAGGCATTTCTCCAGCCTGTCGAGCATCTTTGTATCTCCCACAAGTATTTCCCCATCGGACTTTATATCGTCAAGGAAGCCGAACCAGTAAAGAACGAATCCCTTCCCGAACAGGGAAACATACTGGTGAAACTGTCTCCTGTTGTTTTTCCTCACCTCAATGTCGTCCCCGAAGGAAGCCTTGGAATCTATCCACTTGATCTGGTATCCGTCGCAGTTTATGGGTTCATCCAGCAAAAAGTCAGGGGTCTTGGGAAACTTCCCCCTCAGATCCTTTTCTGTCCTGAAGGTTATGCTGTGTTCAGCAAGCCATTTTTCCAGTTTCTCCTCGCCTTTTATTCCCCGCTGCTTCTGAACTTCAGCACCCTCAGGCGAATAGAGTATGTCCGCCTTCCTTATGGCGTGCATCTCGGCCCGGAGTCGCTTGTCTTCGACCGTTTCAGGGTTCCTGACCATTTTCCAGAATTTCTTCCTGCCGACACCGTTCTGCGACATCAGGATGAGACCCAGAAGGATTGGAGGAAAATTCAGCCGCCTTGCAATTCTTACCATCGGTTCCCCGGTTTTCCACCGTTTCAGTAGCGTCGGGGCCATTTCGACAATCTGGTAATAGTCTTTCGTAGCATACCTGACAGTCTTCTGAGTGTAGATCACGAGCATCAGCTCTTCCGGCAGACGAAATTTCTCTGCCGCCAAACTTATGTCCTCAGGTCTTCTCAGGGAATAGTAAATTTCCGAGTACAAATCTCTCTTCACTTGTGCACCTTCATAAATCAGTCGCTGCCCTGTCCGTCTTCCCCATACAGCACAACTAGATAGTAATAAATATCGATTCTCTAATCGGTCAACAGTCAGTTCTTTTGCGGCTGACGGAAGGAACCGGTTTGACCCAGATCAACTTTTTCACGTCGGAGGAAACGCCCCCGTGGCTGCCGCCTGCTGCCCGTGATGCAAGAAATCATGCCTTCTGGGCACAGATAGTGGCACTGATTGAAATACCCGCAGCTGTCGTGCTTTCGATCGTCTCGTTCTATTATTATTTCAAATTTTCCGCCCCCGGATATGTAATAGTCAATCCTGGCGCGGCTTCCTATTCTACGACCTATCTATGGTCTGCGGTATACCTGATAGCAGTGGTGTTCGTGTGCATCCTCGAAGTTGCATTTATAAAGCTGCATGTCACAGCCTACATAGACACTGGTCACTTTTCCTCCGCAGAGGAGCGCGCCATAATCTGGGGGATACTTTCCATACTATTCGGGGTCCTTCCGGGCGTTTTCCTGATTGCTTCTGCAATCAAGCTGAGATCAACCGGTGTCCAGATGCCCCAGAGTGCAATGGAGACGGCGGAGACCGCGCCACAGGAGACGAAGCAGCCCGGCCGTGCTTCTGAACGCCCGGCCGTGCAGAAGACAAGGGCACAGGAGCCGCAGTCCGGATCGCAGCCTTATGCAATTCCGCCTGCAACCGCGGCTCCGAAACACCATGCCGACATGGTCAAATGCAAGAAGTGCGGTGCCTCCTTCCCTGCATTCATGCACTCCTGTCCGAACTGCAACGAGCCGAAGAGTTGAGAATGTACAGACGGATGTGCCGGAAACTGTTCCGGAACGGGCACCCATATGTATCGGGTAGTTGTGGCGATTTCGCACCAAGGGTGGGGGATGAAATTTTAAAGCATTGAGAATATGACCCTGTGCCTAACCTGAATGAGGTCGATGCTGTCATGAAGTTTGCAAATGTTTCGTTTATCGGTTCGTCGGTGGAATTGATGTCCTCGGTTGCATCAGGGATAGCCAGGAAGGGAACTGAGAGCGACCTCCTTATCTACGACAAGAGGGAAGGGGATCTGGCTGTAAGCATAGTGATACCGCAGACTTATCCCGAAAAGATTCAACCTCTGCTGCAGTCGCTGTACATGTCCGATGCTTCCGTGATTTTTGCGGACACGGTAGACGCCAGGCTGGGCGAGGAAATCGTTGCGCTCGGCAATTTCGGGTTAAGTGGGCTGATAGTGGCCGATGAGCAGACAGGCGAGCGTGTCAGGTTACTGATGGGTTCCAGGGTGCAGGGATGGTCTGTTGTGAGCGGCGGGGATGCCGGAAAAAGAATTTGGGAATTTCTGCTCAATCTCGAGACGCAGCGCAAAGCGGACGCGGAACACTGGAGGATCGACGTTGACCATTCATTTGAAGTCAAAGGAGTCGGGACGGTTGCGCTAGGCCTGGTGAAATACGGCACAGTCAGGATTCATGACAAGCTCATTGCCATGCCTGGCGGCAGGGAGGGCTCGGTGAGATCTATCCAGATATTTGACGTAGACCACAAGGAGGCTGCCGCTGGAAGCAGGGTGGGAATTGCTATCAAGGGACTGTCGCCTTCACAGCTCCCGCGGGGCACGGTGCTGACGGACAACATGCGTTTTGAATCCGCCAGGTCGCTGAGTATATCGTTCGCCAGGGAACCGTACTACCGTGAGGAACTCGCACCCGGGAAGATCATTCATGTAAATACAGGTCTGCAGTGCAATCAGGCAAGGATAATAGAGGCTGGCGAAAGACTCGAGGTGGAGACAGACCAGGAGCTGGCCTTCGAGAACGAGAACGCAGTGATCTTCAATGCGAAACCACCCGGTTCTCTCAGGATAGCGGGCCGCGGAACGGTTTCGAAGCTGATAGGATAGGCTGTTCCGGTATGATGAAATGAACCATGAGTACCTGGCGTATTGTAGGTGGGTGTAAAATGGCGGTTCTTTCGTTCCTTTTCAATGTAAGCCTCGACGTGCTGCTTTCCCTAGGTTACGCGGGCATTTTCTATCTTATGACGCTCGACAGCATGATGATCCCGGCCGCTAGCGAAGCAGTACTGATTCTTGCCGGCGTCCTGAGCTATATGGACAGGTTCAACCTCCTGACCGTTATAGTGGTGGCGACGGTCGCATCGCTCGTCGGCTCCACCGTAAGCTGGCTGATTGGAAAATACGGGGGAAGAAAGGCGGTGGAGAAGTACGGCCATTACCTTCTGATAAGACGGGAAGACATCGAGAGGGGTGATGCATTCTTCAGACGGCACGGCGATCTTGCTGTGTTCGCTGGAAGGATTATTCCGCTCGTGCGTACCTATATTTCGCTGCCTGCGGGGATAGCCCTCATGGAATACAGGCGCTTCTTACTCTTCACATTTGCCGGAACCGTAATTTTTGTTACAGCCCTTGCCGCAGCCGGATACGAAATAGGCAGAAATCTCGGAACAGTCTATACTATACTCGGTTATCTCAATGATACTGCAGCAGCAGTCGTGCTTGCAGCCGGCGTCCTTCTTGTCTTGTACCTGCTCAGGGCAGTGCGGCGCGCCAGGTTCAAATCCGGGGACTGAATTGGCAGGCGACCACCTCCTGCGCAGGTTTATAAGTCAAATTGAATTTGACATTTTGAATGCCAGCAGATGAACGGGCCTTCCGGCGAATGATCTCAAGCTTTCCCACCGGTGTTGCTGTCATCGCCGCAAGCGACGGTGAATCCAGAGCGGGGATGACCGCGAATGCGCTCCTGTCTCTCTCGCTCAAGCCTCCATCCGTCGTTATCTCCCTTCAAAACGAGGCCGAGACAACAAGACTCGTTGAGAAGGTGGGGAGGGCAGGAATCTCATTTCTTGCACATGACCAGAAGCACGTTTCAGAGATATTTTCAAGGAGAAACAGCCAGGAACTCAAATTCTCTTCTGTCAGGACACACAGCGGGCGTTTCGGCCAGCCTCTTGTAGACGGCTGTCTCGGAGCAATCGAAATTGCAGTTGAACGGATCGTTGAGGCGTCAGATCACAGGCTGGTACTCGGCAACGTACTGGAAATAGAGAATTTGAATGAAAAACCTCCTCTCATCTACTTTGCAAGCGGTTATGCAGCATACTCCGAGGACGGCAGGTTCAGGCTGCCCTCGTTCAGGCACTGACGATCATGCTTCATAGTAATAATTGTTCGAGTTCTTCTGCTCCCTGTCCAGCCTGGAATCCAGTTTGTTGATCCTCGGTCTGCCCGTGTTTCCATCCCTCCTGAACGTAATTCCCACCGTTCTAAGGAAGGTGTTCATCCCGTTTCTCATGTCAGTAGGGGAATGGCCAACACCACGCTCCCCCGACTCCCCCTCAAATACCATCAGCCTGTCGGCGACGAGATCCATGAAGTAAACATCGTGTTCGACAACGAATGCTGACTTCTTGCTGTTCTCTATTACCCTCCTGATCACCTTGGAGGCATTCATCCTCTGGGCGGAATCGAGATATGCGGACGGTTCGTCTATAAGGTAGAGCTCGGCTTCCCGCAGCAAGGTCAGCGATATTGCCACACGCTGCAATTCCCCGCCCGAAAGACTGCTTACCGTTTTGTCCATAAGATAGCGAAGCTCCATCGGCTCTATAACCTCTGCAACGTAGAACTGCTGCCCCGATCTCTCCTCAGCCTGCGAATGGATCAGTTCAGCCACAGTGGCGTCCGAGTCCCCGCTTATGTACTGCGGCTTGTAGCTGACAGAAACATTCCTTGCCACTGAACCTGCATCAGGCTTTTCAACGCCGGCAAGCATCTTCACGAAGGTCGTCTTGCCTGTTCCGTTCGGTCCTAGAATTCCCACAACCTCTCCTTTCCTCACATCGCCGCTTTCCACCTCCAGGCTGAAGGAATCGTATCGCCTGGAGAGATTTGTGAACGAAAGTATTTCCACAGGGCTGCTCCCTCTCTCCGGCTGCCTCTTCTGGAAATCGAGGGCATAATTCCTGAACCTCATATTGTCCTCCTTTATCTTTCCGTCCAGGTATGAGTTGATGGCATTTCTCGCACCGAGCTCATGCGAAACGATACCGTAGGCACCGTATGTTCCGTAATAAATGTAAACATTGTCCGAAATGAAATCGAAAATTGCAAGGTCATGTTCCACTACCACGATCCTTCTGCCTTTGCTCTCCCTTCTGATCAGTGCTGCAAGCCTCAGCCTTTCCCTTACGTCAAGATAGGAAGAGGGCTCATCGAAAAGGTACACTTCCGCATCCTTCAGAAACGTAGCAGCAACGGCCACCTTCTGGAGCTCTCCGCCAGAAAGATCCGACAGTTTCCTTTCCAGCGCATTTTGAATCTGAAGTTCGGAAACCATCTCCCTCATCATTCCTCTTTCATCAACCCTCTTCAGCAGATCCCTGACGACTCCATTGAATGCTCTGGGTATGCTGTCGACATACTGTGGCTTGGTGGCAACCCTCAGCCTGCCGCTGTACAGATGCTCGAAATACTCCTTCAGCCCGGTTCCTCTGTAAAAGTCTGTCACCTCTGATTTCGCTGCCTCGGATCCGTATTTCCCGAGATTCGGCACAATTGTTCCGGAAAGTATGGAAAGTGAGGTTGTCTTTCCGATGCCGTTTGAGCCAAGAATGCCTATGACCTTTCCGGCCTGTGGCAGCGGCAGTCCGTACAGCCTGAATGAATTCATTCCGTACTGGTGAACAAGGCGGTTGCCAAGTTCGTCCGGGAGACCCTCTATTCTCAGCGCATCGAACGGGCACTTGTTTACGCATATGCCGCAGCCTATGCAGAGATCTTCGTAAATGACAGGTTTCGCATTCTCCCCCATCTCGATGCAGTTCGTGCCTGCCCTGACAACCGGGCAGAAGTAGATGCATTCCTGGTTGCATCTTTTCGACTGGCATCGATCCTCAAGGAGTACCGCCACTCTCATTGGTTACCGGAAACGGCTAACATGCACCTGCACATTAAGTTGTCTCCGCGATCCCCTCGCGCTTTACAACCAAACCGAGTTCTCTTGCCTTTCTGACAGATAGAATGAATGAGATTATGCCTATTATTCCGACGCTGAAGAGGACGAGGAAGAAGCCGATGCCAAGATTGTGCAGGTTGTGGACCTTTATACCCGTGGTGAATCCGATGTCCATGAGCGAGGGATAGAAGAGTATTGCGAAACCGGAAAGTATGAATGCTATGCCTCCGTACAGCAATACGTTCATAGATATTCTGCTGGTTACAAACGAAATTCCAATCTCTGTCAGTCTGCCCACCCTTCTTGTGAGTGAGACAAAAAATGCGCCGAACATCAGCTGCATCGCCATTGTTCCAAGGCCAAACAGAAGTCCGGGCAAAAATCCGAACCATGGGCTTGGCATGGAAGGTGCTATGACGAGGTAAAGAATAAGAGCAAAGGCGCCGAAACCGAAACCGGCAATCAGCCCATGGATAAATGCCAGCTTGGCAGGTATCGGCTCGCTGTTGAGTATGCCGTCCCTGCTGCTGAGCGGATTCGAGGTGTGCTCCATCTCACCTTTCTGGTCTGCGCTTCCGCTTTCATGTATCCTCAGCAGCGATTCCAGTTTCCTTTCTATTATGTGTACATGGAAATACCCCTTCCTGCGGGCAAAATAGACGCCTGCCGCAGCCATTGCGATTCCGACAAAAATATATGTAATGCCGAAAGACACCGCTGTAAGGAAAATTCCCGCAAGCGCAAAGTAGGCCACCTCCGACATTACTGCCCTCTGAATGGTGAAGCCGGATGCAAATATCATGCCGGCCCTTGCCCCCTCCTTCGACCCGCGCTGGTTAACGGAATACGAGAATGTGATCGGCCAGGTATGTTCGTCAGGCGTAATTCCATGAACTAGGCCGAGCAAGAATGAAATGATGAGAGCCGATGCCAGATCTACATTGCTCGGGTTCCATAAATTTATCACGACCATGTCAAAAAGCCTCACTGCACTCCTGACTTAATCGGATAGCCATGCGGGCAGGAAGGCGGATTTCCGATGGTCTTCAGAATTGCGAGCGTTGTTTTCCTGTCAAGGAAGTAATCAAAGAACTCTATATCCCTGCAGGCTTTGTCGGCTGATATTCCGCCCTGAACCAAAAGCGTTTCAAGCGCCCTGTGACTGAGTTTGATTCGTTCATATTCATCCAGGCCATTTTTAGTCAGAAATATCATACCTGCCTTCGTCTTGACCATTCCTTTCACGGAAAGCCTGTTGACTATTTCAAGAGCAGACGGAGGCTTGATGTTCATCGCCTTCGCGATCTCGCACAGTCTAACCGGAAACGAATTATCCGAAATTTCCATTACCTTGATCAGGCAGTCTCTCTCCTTTTTGGTCACATTGCCTCTGATTTCTCTCTTTGCCATTATGCCTCTCCTTTATTAGTATATACCTAATTATGTTAGTAGATGTATATGAATGTTAGCACACATTTAATTCAATTGCACCTTATTCCCCGTCTCCTGCCGCACCACAGTTTTACCGGTTGCACCTGCCGGTGTCTTGGATAGAGTTAATAAGTGGTTCGATCTAACCCTTTTAAGTCTGCCGTCTGAAGGCGAATATTGCACGATTGGCAGGATTCAGGCATGGTGGTCGGTCACAGTGAGAATACAGGTCAACGTTGCATGGCCATACGCAAATGGTGCTCTGCATGTGGGTCATGTGGCAGGCTCTCTGCTGGGCCCTGACATTTTCTCAAGATTCCAGAGGATGAACGGGCATGATGTTATCATGGTATCGGGAAGCGATCAGCATGGTACAGCCGTTTCCATCAGTGCGGACAAGGAGGGCGTGAAGCCCGACTCACTCGCTGAGAAGTATCACAGAGTAAACAAGGATTCCATAGAGTGGCTTGGAATTCAGTTCGACATTTTCACGAAGACACACTCAGAAAACCATTTTGAAGTAGCACAGTCGTTCTTCCTCGATCTCTACAACAAAGGCTATCTCTATCCAAGAACAACCGAGCAGTACTACTGCTCAACCGACAGGCGATTCCTGGCGGACACATTTGTTGTCGGCACCTGCCCGAAGTGCGGCAACCTGGAGGCGAAGGGGAATCAGTGTGAAGTATGCAAGACAATATTCGAACCAGGCGACCTCATTTCACCGCGATGCACCATCTGCATGAATCCGACCATAATGAGGGAGTCAGCACAGCTTTTTTTCGCGCTTTCTAAATTCTCCGACCAGCTCCGTTCTTACCTTTCAGGCAAGAAGGGATGGAGGCAGAATGTCCTGGACTTCTCTCTTAACTGGATTAATTCGGGACTGGAGGACAGATCTGCAACGAGAGATCTGGACTGGGGAATACCCGTGCCCCTTCCGGGATTTGAGGGAAAAGTCATTTATGTATGGATGGAAGCGGTAATCGGTTACCTTTCTGCTTCGATAGAACTGTCCAGGCTCTCAGGAGGGAAGATGGACTGGAGGCTCTTCTGGGAGGATCCGGACACTGTCCACTACTATTTCATGGGCAAGGACAACATACCTTTCCACACGATCATATGGCCTGCAATGCTGCTTGCAAAGGGCAACCTGGTCCTGCCATCGTTTGTGGTGGCAAACGAATATCTCACCCCGGGGGATTCCGGGCTCAAGTTTTCAAAAAGCAGGGGCGGAGCCCCGGAAATAAGGGAGCTGGCAAGGAAATTGTCTCCTGAACATCTCCGGTATTATCTGACAACTGTTATGCCGGAGACAAGGGACAGTGCATTCAGTTTGGATGATCTTGTTGCGAAGGTAAACAACGAGCTCGTTGCCACTCTCGGCAACTACTATCACCGTGTCCTGTCCTTTTCGTATAAAAATTTCCGGCGTGTGAACAGGACCGGCGTCTCGACCCCGGATGCAACCCTGATGGAAGAAGCTGAGAAAACAGCATCTGATGTTTCATCGCTTATAGGCAGCTGCGATTTCAAGAAGGCTCTCAAATCAATCATGGATCTCGCCCAGAAGGGGAATCAGTTTTTTGATCATTGCGCTCCATGGTTCTCCGTGAAGGCCGACAGGGCTAAATGCGAATCTGATCTTTTCAGCAACCTTGAACTTGTCAGGCGGATAGCAATAATATCATACCCCTTTCTTCCATTTTCGTCCGGCAAGATACTCGGATACCTAGGCCTGTCCCCCGCCGAGGAAATCAAATGGAACAGAATTGATTCGACACCCGTGTCATTCAGTCTTTACGATCCAGCGCCCGTATTCAGGAAGATAGACATAAGGGAGTTGGCGGATGAAGGGCAGCAGGAAGACGGAAGCTCAAAGGTTGCCGTCCCGCTTGACATTCGCATAGGTTTGATAACATCCGTAAGGAAGCATCCTTCCGCAGACAAACTGTATCTGCTCGAAGTTGATATTGGAGAGAAGAGGCAGATCATAGCGGGTCTCAGGGAACATTACAGCGAGAATGAACTGATCGGCAGAAAGGTCATTGTACTCGCAAATCTCGCAACGGCCAGGCTGCGTGGCTATGAATCGCAGGGAATGGTGCTTGCAGCGGAGAACGGAAATGCTGTCAGACTGCTCAAACCGTATGCAGACCTTCCATTGGGCCGCGTTTCAGACGACGCGGCCGCGGAGCGCACAATCTCGATTGATGAGTTCAGGTCGCTGGATCTGAGGATAGCCTGCAAGCATGGCGACGAATTTTCCATCGGGCCCGGCTGCTCCGAAGACGCGATTGAGGTTGCCGCGATGATAATGTCCGGCAGAGTCATCCCGCTCGGTGGCGGAAGCAGGCTTATTACCGTTGACGGCGATAAAATAGGCGTGGGTTCAAGAATAAAATGAAAATAGATTGTCATATTCATTCAATGTACAGCCCCGACTCCACTTCGGATGTGGGACACATTGTTTCGGCTGCCATCCGTTCAGGCATGGACGCAATTGCCGTCACGGATCACAATACTGCAAAGGGCGCCATTTCCGCTATGAAACTGGCGGACCAAAGGATGGCCGTTATTCCGGGTTATGAACTTTCGACTCAGGAAGGGCATCTCCTCTGCCTGGGCATCAAAGAGGATATCCCCCGGGGGACGCCCATTGCGGTGGCTATCGAAAGGGTGACCGCACTCGGCGGCGTAACAATACCTTCCCACCCCTTCAGGCTCGGGACAGGCGTCGGAACATCCGTTCTCGAGAGGCTTCACCCCCCGTGCATAGAAACAGTAAACGGCAGAAACCACAAATCAATAAATGCGGCGGCTGCTAACTTTGCTGAAGAACATGGAATGGGCGGGACGGGAGGCAGCGATGCCCATACGCCGGACGAGGTGGGCAGAGCATATACTGAGATCGATGGCGGCGTACTGCCGGTTGCCGATATTCTTCAGGCGCTGTCGGCAGGACGATGCACCGCCCGGGGGCATGGCCAATCCGTGCCAGGCTCTTTCAAAACGCAGCTGAAGATATTCCGCGAATATCTGGGCAGGAAGGGAAAACACATTTGAATCGGCAGGTATTAAGATGCGAATCCTGAACCAGAATCCGCAGACAGGGGAAATCAAGGTTCTTGTCACGAACGGCGATGATCTGTGGCATCTCTACAACATTGTCAGACCCGGGGACAGGGTAAAGGGGAAGACCTTCAGGAGGGAAGAGGCGAGGGATGATGCTGTCAGGGCGCAGAAGGAAACCAGGATAAGGGTGTTTCTGACAATCGTGGTGGAAAGGACGGAATTCATGGATTTTCAGAACATCCTACGAATCACGGGAAAGATAGTCGAGGCGGAGTTCGGGACCGGCTCATATCACACATTCAACATCGGTGAAGGCAGCGATGTGATAATCGAAAAGGATACCTGGAAAAAGCATGATCTCGAACGCCTGAGAGAGGCTGTGGAGAACAGGGGAAGTTCGCGTTTCATATGCGTTGCGATAGAGCATGGGGAAGCTGTGGTAGCGCTCGTAAAGAGTTTTGGAGTTGAGGAAATTGCAACAATTCAGGGACGAAAATCGAAGGAGGAGTCAGCAAAAAAGGAAAAGGATGATTTCTATGCCGAAATCATATCGCAGGTGAAAGCCATGCCGAGGCTTCCGGTGCTGATCGTCGGCCCTGGATTCATAAAGGAGGATTTTTTGCGCGAGGCAAGGGAGAAGGAACCATCGATATTTTCGGAAGGGCAGACGATACAGACAGGGCAGGGCGGAATGGCAGGCATAAGGGAGGCACTTTCGAAGCCGCAGAATTCAAAACTCCTTCAGGAAGCAAGGATGTCTGCTGAAACAAAAACGATGGAGGAGATAAAGGAGCTCATATCATCGAACGGCCCGGTCACATACGGAATTGAGGAGGTCAGGAGAGCGCTGGAAGCAGGCGCGGTGAAAAGAATTGCAGTGACTGACAGGATGATAAGGGAGGGGACTGCGGAACCGCTTTTGAAACTTGCTGAAGAGAAGGCAGGCGAGGTTACAGTTTTAACCTCCGGTTGGGATGCAGGAAAGCAGCTTGACGCGCTGGGCGGTGTTGCCGCCATCCTCAGATACAGAATGCCGGCTGCATAGCCGGCTCACCGTGCCGGGCAGGACAGGTGAATACTGAACACTCACCGCTCCCGGTGGTACTCGAAAATGCCCACGCTTTCTGTCCAGAGTGTTTTCCTTAGCCCGAAATTTTCCAGCGATTCGTCCCGGGCAGCAAGCAGCACGTATCCCCGCGGAATCGAATTGAACGCATCTTTGTCTGCGTGCAGCGGCGTCAGCGACTTTTCATGCGTGTTCATCAGAAACGTGTTGCCATGCCTGTCTCTGACATAGCGCAGACCGAATTTTTTCAGCGTGGAGGATATGGTGCCGTCCGGAACAAAGGCGAACCATGCGGTGGGCAGCAGCCCGTCGAAATTTTTCAGGTAATCCATTTCTGCAGTTTGAACAGCGGCTTCCTTCAACCCGGGTTCAGCCGCCTCACTCTCCTGCCGCCACACTGAAACGGTGCATCTGCATTTGAACCCTTCCTGTACGGAGAGCTGCACCGACGGTTTATTGGTACTGCTGATCATCAGCCTGAAAACCTCCGAACCGGGAATGGATGTCATCTTCCTTGAAAGCGCTCTTCCCACTCCTGTTCTTCTCAGACTGCCTGCAACCCTCAGGCCGCTGAGCCAGATTGTTCCGTCGGGCATTCTTTCATAATGTGCCATGCCGGCCACCGATCCCGATCTGACGGCAACAAAGACCTCTCTGTTTTCAATCCACTTTTCTATGACATCGGGTACATAGTCCTCCGGATCGTCGGCCTCGAGCATTTTCCTGATGGAATGCGTGTCGGCTGGAACCGCCTCCCTTACCTCTGTATGAGCTGGCATCACTGCCCTCCGGTATATCTGAACTTCACCCCACGGTTTATGATGTCCTTCGAATTCTGGTATCCTGCATCTGCATGCCTGATAAGCCCGAGGCCGGGATCTGCATTGAGGACCCTGGATATCCTTCTCCCCTGTTCCTCGGTCCCGTCGGCAACGACGACAAGGCCCGCATGTATGGAGTTGCCGATTCCCGTCCCGCCGCCATGGTGCACTGATACCCAAGTTGCCCCCGAAATGGCATTAAGCAGGGCGTTCAGTATCGGCCAGTCGGCAATTGCATCGCTTCCGTCCATCATCTTTTCAGTCTCCCTGAATGGCGAAGCAACCGATCCGGTGTCGTGATGATCTCTCCCTATCGCAACAGGGGCTGAAACAGTTCCGTCACGCACAAGGCTGTTTATCAGCAGTCCCATCTTCTCCCTGTCTCCGTATTTCATGTAACATATCCTTGCAGGCAGACCCTGGAAATGGATTCTCTCGCCGGCGAGTCTGATCCATGTTGCAAGATGCTCATCCTCGAATTCACTCAATATCGCGCTGTCAATGGCCTTTATGTCCTTTTCGTCCCCGGAAAGCGCAACCCACCTAAACGGCCCGGAACCTACTGCGAAGAGATCCCTTATGTATGCAGGCACATATCCCGCAATCTCAAACGCATTCTGGAGTCCGCCTTCCATTGCCCTCGTCCTTATGTTGTTGCCGTAATCGAATACAATTGCGCCGTTCTTCTTGAACCAGAGCATGGCGTCGGTCTCAACAACTATGCTTGTGTACACGGCACGCTTGTATTCCTCATAATTCTCTTTCCTGAGAATATCTGCATCGCCTATGGACATGCCGGAAGGAATGTATCCCTGCTCCAAGTCATGGGCAGCTGTCTGATCTGTCACGATATCAGGAACGATTTTCCTTTTCATGAGATCAGAATAAACTTCCGATGCATTTCCCAGTAATCCGATTGAAAGAGGTCTTCCGTCGGTCAGAGCAAGGTTCTTGAGTCTGAGTGCCTCATCCAGATCGTCTGTCCAGCAGTCTAGATATCTGTCATTGAGCCGCCTGTAAATTTTTGACTTGTCTATTTCAACAATGATTCCGACGCCCTCATTCATCGTGATTGCGAGAGCCTGGGCGCCGCCCATTTCGCCCAGACCCGAGGACAGGATCCATTTCCCCTTCAGAGAATTAGAATTGAATTCCTTTCTGCCGAGTGCATGCAGCGTTTCGTAAGTGCCCTGCAATACCCCCTGTGTACCTATGTATATCCAGGAACCGGCTGTCATCTGCCCGTACATCGTCAGCCCCTTCGATTCGAGATCCCAGAAGATTTCATCCGTTGCAAATCTTGGAACGATCATCGCGTTGGAGATAAGCACTCTGGGCAAATCCGGCCCTGTTCTGAAAATGCCAGCCGGCTTGCCGGATTGTATGAGAAGCGTTTCATCATTATCCATTGTCTTCAGCGATTCGACAATCCTGTCAAAACTCTCCCAGTTTCTTGCCGCTTTTCCCCTTCCCCCGTATACAATCAGGTTGTCGGGGTCTTTAGCAACATCCGGATCAAGGTTGTTCATCAGCAGCCGGAGAGCTGCTTCCTGACCCCATCCCCTGCAATTCAGGGCGGAACCACGGGGTGCCCTTATTATTCTTTGAGCCATGACGGCATTGAATAAATTGTTCAGGTTTTTAAAGCTCTCGCAGAAAAATTCGCTGCCTGCTGCCTTAACCGCATCGTGATGGTGAAGCCAAACATACATATGCTGCTCCGGGAGAAACGCACCGATGTTCTTCTCCGGCTCCGGCGTTTTCCGACTGCTTCCGATGTACGTTCATCCCCGATCCGTCCGGTCATTTTCATCAGGCGTTCTAAGACAGAGTCAGAGTTTTACCCTTTTGAACCTGATTTTATCATCCCTTGCTATTTTGATCTCTGTCTTCCTTGTGACAGCAATGAAGAGTCCGGTTGCAGAAAGAAGTGCAAGTGTCAGCGATGTGGCCACCCATTCCAGATAAACGTAGGACGAATAATAATCAAATCCGCGGAAACTGTTGTGTGACGAGTCGATGCTCTTTGCAAGCAATTCCGCTGAAAACGATCCTGTAAGGCCCACATATGTGTTGGAAAATGAATTGAAGCTCGAATTCTGAAATACTATTCCTGTTTCGGCATTGTACCCTTCGGAATCGATAGTCAGATTCTCAAAACGGTTGTGCCACGAATTGTATGCATACAATCCGCTTGTGGAGGCTCCATCGACGCTCATGTAGGTGGATGCCAACAGGTTTCCTGTAGAATTCTGCATTAGCACTGCCTGCTGCCCGACGATGTACAGTGTGATAGCCTGTATCGTATTGTTTTCCGAATTGACAATCCAGAGTCCTGTATCTCCTGAAGTCCCTTCTGACAGGACTGAGGAGTTGGTGAAGCTGTCGTTTGCGGAGTTGTAAAAAGTGACAGCAGTGGAAACAAACTGTCCAGAGAAAACGGCATGAAGGTCGCGGACACTGGTGAAATTGCTGTAGACAACAGAAAGGCCGTCAATGAACCCACCGGAGGAATCGGGACCTGTCTGCATCAACACTGAGTCAAGTGTAACCGACTTCGAGCCTGCTACTGTGATTCCATAAAACTCAAGGAAATTGAATTCGTACGGGATGAGTATGTCATAAATCCCAACAACCGAGACATTGTGACTATCCACGATCTGTAACGATGAAATCACGTATTGTTCATAGGTCGCTTCAATGTAGGCGCCGTAAATACCGATAAGTCTCATTCCGAACAGTGTCCGGTGGAAATAATTGTCCTGTGTGCTGATATGACTGCTATCAGTTATCAGCAGACCGTATGTCCCCCCGTAAAATTCTGAATAGGCCACCTTGATGCTGTTGTCAAGAGCGAGAGACAGACCCTCCTCGCTCTGATTGGTTTTCAAGTTCGAAAAGTTGAGATATGCTGAGCCTGTTATCGATACTGCTATCTCGTTTCCGCTTACAATGTCGTTTTCTATGGACAGGGAGCTTGAGTTGAAGATATACATGCCATACCTGTCGAATCCCGGTTCAGAGGAATTCTGGCCGCTGAATGTAAAAGTCGAATTGAAAAATTGAAAACTCTTTACATTGCCGGCAATCATCCCGTAGGCAGCGTTCTCGTCAAAGGAACTTATGGAATTGCCGAGGAATGTGAACCGGAATGCCGTGTAAACGGAAATTATGCCGCCGAAATCGGAGGTGGAATCCAGAGTTGTCCCATTGACTGAAAAGGTCGTCCCCTCCACTGTCATTGTTCCGATGTCTTTTGCCTGCACGAGTGTACCGTTACCCGAAAACCAGGAACCGCTGATCTCCGTATAAGGTGAGGACAACGTATTCAGCAATTCTCCGTTTGAAAGAAATGCCGAACTGTTGACAGATAAAAAAGTGTCGTTTAGACTGATTACCGGAATGAATGAAACAACGGCGGCCCCTTCAATAACCTCGCTGTTGACGATCGATATCACAGATCCATGACCTGTGAGGAGGAAATAGGAGTAATTGCCAATCCGCTCATTAATCCTGAGTATGGAATTTTTAATCAGAAGTCTGGAGTCATTCACAAAGACGGTTATGGGTCTGCTGTAAGTGGAATTGAAATATAATGTCTCATTTGAAATGGAGAACGAGCCGTTGCTGTATGAAATATCGGACGATATAAAACGTGGTTTGGAACCGGACGGAGCAACAGTAAGCGTGCGATGCCTGTGGAGGAGGCCGGTGTCCCATCCGCCCGTCAAATGGCGCATAGGTTTGTAAAAAATTTCAGGGGGTTGATTGAGAACACTGCTGACTGAATGCCTGTTTGAGCTTTCAACATGGTATGCCTGATATGAAGCCACAACCAGAAAGCAGACAAGAATTGCCAGAAGGCCGCGTTGAGAGATGTAATTCAAAATAATACTTCCGCCGTTCCGCCCATGATATAGGGGCTTTCGGCTCATAACACTTTTGAGATCTGGTGGCGGCCTGCCACAAAAAACTTTATAATTAGAATGATAGAAGGAAGCAAAAGTGAGCGAATGACTTCCGTCTCCAGTAAAGTGGTCAAAAAAGCCAGATGGTTCTACAAAGGGGAGTTGAAGGATGCGGAGGTCTATTCACGTCTTGGGAACAGTGAGAGGGACAGGGAGAAGGGAATACTTCTTTCCAAATTGGGCGCTATGGAAAAATCGCATGCCGATTTCTGGAATTATTTCCTTCGCAAGCACGGCGAGTCCCGTGCAGATTACCGTTATCCACGCTACAAGTCTGCCTTTATACTTGTACTGCGAAGGCTCATCGGACTCCCCCTCGTTATCAGGCTCTTCGAGAGAGGGGAAGAATCTGTAATCGTGGAATATACAAATTTCCTGAACGTGGAATCCCTGGATGCTGAAGACAGGGAGAAGCTCCATTCAATTATCACCGATGAAGTTCTGCATGAGGAATATTTCGCATCACAGCTCAGCGGCGTTTCGAGCCGCCTGGAGTCCATCAGGGATGTTTTCTACGGCATGAGCGACGGCCTGGTGGAGGTTCTGGCGGCTGTTGCAGGACTTGTGCCCATTGTGCACACGCCGATTCTAGTGGCCGCAGGTGGTCTGGTCGTGGGCATTTCCGGGACACTCTCGATGGCAATAGGCGCTTACATGTCCACAAAGGCGCACATTGAGATCGGCAGGAGGCAGGCTGACAGAGTCGCCAGGGAAATTGAGTTCGTCAGCCATGAAGAGAAGGTCGGGCGCCTCAAATCGATGCTCGATGAAATGGGACTGCAGGGGGATTATACCGAGCAGGCCGCACGCTCCATGGCCCAGAATCAGGACGCCGCCACCGAGTTTTTTGTAAGGAACAAGCTCGGGAGATCCCGTGATACAGACGAAAATCCGAGGAGGGCTGGACTCCAGACTGGCTTATTCTACCTGATAGGATCCGCGTTTCCGATATTGCCTTTTGCCTTCGTCGGCGGAATCACGGGCCTCGTACTCTCCGTTATTGCAGTCGCAGCTGCACAGACTACTGCCGCTACAATCATTGCGCTGTCTTCCGACACATCCGTACTGAAGAAGGTCCTGGAAACTGTGGGTCTGACGCTTGGCGCGGCATCAGCTACCTATTTGCTCGGAAGCATCATGTTTGCGCTGCTCCATCTTCCGGCAGTACCCTGAGCAGCTGTTTTCTTTCAGCGTTTTTTCAGCAACGGCTGCGGCTTACTCCTCCATTGTGATTGGATAGTGCCTCTTTTTCCAAACCACGTCTGCACCCCTCAGGGCCTTTGAAAAAGCAGCCAACACCATGGCGAGGTACATTCCCATTGAAACCGGAAAGAGCAGCGAAAACCATTTTGGGCTGCCTGTGCCAACCTGGAAAACAAACATTCTCAGGACAATGAAAATCAGTGAAATCGCTGATATTGATGCCAGAAGAGCTTCTCCGGCAAATGCAAAATAGAGGGCGAGGACCACCGGAAGATAAAAGGTTGCCACGATGTAAAGCGCGTTCAGGAGGTACAGGTGGAAACGGCGGCCGACCTCACCCTGTATGTCACGGACTATTCCTTCCCACAGTTCAGCAAAATTCCTGTACATTCTAGTACTGAGATACTGGCTCGCCCAGTAAAAACGCACCCGGAAGCCACTCGCTCTGAACATTTTTGCCAGATTGACATCTTCAACAATCTTTCCTCTAATTCGCTCGTGCGTGCCAGATTTTTCATATGCCTCTCTTCTGGCCATGAGGAATTGTCCGTTAGCCATCGCCCATTTTCCCCTGTCACGGTTCATAAGCGGCGGCATGTACAGGAGCATGATGAACTGCGCAAAAAGAGGCAGCATCAGCTTTTCCCAGAATCCGTTCATTACCATTTTTGGTCCGAGTGACAGCAGATCTATCTTTTCCTGCTTCATTGTACAGACACATTTTGTCACCATATCAGGCTCAAGAACCATGTCGCCATCGACAAACAGCAGTATTTCTCCATCTGACGCCCTGTATCCGAGATATGCACCCCAATTTTTTCCGGTCCAGCCTTTTGGCCTTTCGCTTTCCCTAAGCGCTTTGATCCTGCCTGCGTACTTGCATATTGCATCCCATGTTCCATCCTCCGAGTTACCGTCAACGACTATTATTTCTTTGTCTCGGTAGCTCTGAGCAAGAGCCGATTCGATGCATTTCCCTATATCCTCCCGTTCGTTTCTGCACGGTATTATCATGCTGACCTTGGGACCACCGGCGGAAGCCGGTGGAAAACATTCTGCAGAAACATGCCTGTCAATGTTGTCCATATTGATCGCGAGGATGTACACAATTCCCAGGGAAATGAATGAATAAACAGTGAAAATTGAGAGGATAATCAGCCATATCATGGAAAGCAGTGACACACCGCAACAAAATTTTACACTCTATTTATTGTTAACCGTTGCCAGGACGACTTACACAGCGGTTCCACAAGACTTGAACACAGGTGCATTCACCCTTGAAAGTGCATGCATTGTGATAGTGTAATGCGCTGTTAAAATCACTATTGTTTCAAGCAGCCTGGGAAAATGCTTTTTAGTTTGTATTCATGTAACGGACCATGAACTGTATAAAAGCCTCGGTATTTTATGACGGGACAGCCAGGTCAGCCAAATCCAATGTTTTTATCGCGTTCGAAGGCGATAGGCTTGTTTCCGTCGGCAGCGAGAAACCGGACTGCGAAGTAGTTGCCGAGGGAGTCGTAACTCCTGGTTTCATTGATGGCCACAGCCACATAGGTCTTGCCAGAAGCGGTGAGCCCTCAAACGAGGAGGAGGGGAATGAGCACATGGATTCTGTACTACCGCTGGTCAATGCAATAGATTCAGTCTATATGGACGATTCTGCATTTCAGGAGAGTATTGAGCATGGGGTCCTTTATTCCCACATAATGCCGGGAAGCGGCAACATCATTGGTGGAAAGACAGTTCTGATTCGTAATTTTGCCAAAGACATAGAAGATGCATTCATTTCCCAGCCAGGAACAAAGGCAGCTCTGGGATATAATCCAAGATCGACTACAGAATGGAAAGGAACTCGTCCGACGACCAGGATGGGAGCGATTTCAATATTGAAAGGTGAGTTGATCAAGGCAAGGAAAGCCTCCAATCTACTCAGGAGGAAGAAGAAGTCGAAGGATGAAATTGAACCGCATGTCGAAGCACTGATGGACATACTCGACGGCAGGCAGACACTCATGGTGCACGTGCACAAAGAGGATGACATAGTCAATCTTATCGGTCTTGTGAAGGAATTTGGTTTCAGCGCCGTGATAAACCATGCGGGAGACGTGCATTCAGGTGAACTGTGGACCAAGGTAAGGAAGGCCAAACTGAATGTAATCTACGGTCCGGTGGATGCTTTTTCCTACAAGGTCGAACTGAAGCATGAAAAATGGCAGAACGTGAAATACCTGACGGAGTCGGGACTAAAATACTGTCTTATGACGGATCATCCGGTTGTTCTTCAGAGAAATCTTTTTCTTCAGCTGAGGTTTTTCCTCCGGTATGGTCTTTCAAAAGAGGAGGCCATTTCACTGATAACCGGAAATGCTGCCGAAATACTTAAATGCCCGGATATCGGCACCCTGAAGAAAGGCAACAAGGCTTCAATGGTTATATGGAACAAGGATCCTTTCTCACTGGATTCATGGCCTGTCATGGTCATTGGTGAGGGCAAAGTTCTGGTGGAATGAAATTCGCAATCTGCTTCAATTCTGCGTAACCGGGCAGCCGGATCAGGAATTGCATCCAGAACATGAGATTTGTAGGTGATGCGGGGCAGGAAAGGCATATTTTTGATGCTGACCGCCCCGGTTGCGGGAACTGGAAGATTCGCTTTTCTCCATGGAAGGCACAATTCTGCCGGGATTTCAATCCGGCGACCAATCCGGCGGTATATCCTTGATCATATGAACATGTGGCTCTGTCCTGCTCCTACGGACACAGTTGCCGAGCATCGAGAAAATTTAAGTATGATGTTGCGGATTACTTCCTGGACATTATGGGGGAGCGGCAATAATCGTTTTATTGCGGCGTTTTCGTTATTGGTTGGGAACCGGCATAGGCTGGACTCATGAAGTTATGGTGAAATGAAATGCAGAACGATACAGGTAAACGTGCCCATCGAAACGCGGGAAAGGATGTAGTTGCGGCCATACTGCTGCTTATACCGTTCGTAGTATACTTTGACCTGCCGTATTTTGACGTTGTTCAGCCGACTGTTGCAGGAGTCCCGTTCTATTACTGGTTCCAGACGCTATGGCTTGCGATTTCTGCAATTCTTTTCGTTATTGCTGCATTCATCATAGACAGCAACGGGAAGGTGAACTGAATTGTCTATGCTTCTGGGATTGCCGGGAATAATCTCGTTTCTCGTTCTCTTTGCGATCTTTGTCATCCTGGGATTCTCAGCGGGCAGATGGAGAAAGGGGGATCTCGGTCTCATAGGCGAGTGGGCACTTGCGGGGAGAAGACTTGGGGCTTACCTTACGTGGTTTCTGATAGGTGCCGACCTCTATACGGCCTATACGTTCGTGGCTGTCCCATCCGGCGTGTTCGCAAAAGGTGCTCTTTTCTTCTTTGCAGTCCCCTACGTAGCCACGACATTTGCCATCGCCATGTTAACCATGCCGAGACTCTGGGCGGAGGCCAAAAAGCACGGGTATGTGACCTCCTCGGATTTTGTGAAAGATAAATTTAAAAGCCCCACCCTTGCAATACTGCTTGCCATAACGGGTATTGTTGCGGAACTTCCCTATATTGCCCTTCAGATTGTCGGAATGAGAGCGGTCCTCACTGTGATGCTGTCCGGACTGGCGGACATTAACACTGTCATCGAAATTTCGCTTGTCCTTTCGTTTATTGTTCTCGCAGTTTTCACATTCGCGACGGGGCTCAGGGGAGCAACACTTACCGCAGTCTTCAAGGATGTCCTTATTTTTATCACCGTAATTGTCATAATAATTGTTGTTCCTCTGAGTTACGGTGGATTTCAGCATGCGTTTGCAGTCAAGAAGTCGTTCCAGTCGCTTCCAGCTGTCGACGGTTCCGCATACTGGACGCTGTGGCTGGGCAGTGCGCTCGCGCTTTTCCTTTACCCTCATGCAATAAACGGGTCCCTAAGCTCTTCTGATCAGAAGAAGCTGAGGAGGAGCACTGCACTGCTTCCGATTTACGGAATCGGGCTGGCATTACTGGCGCTTTTCGGTGTGCTCGTATATGCCGTGGGCCCTGCAATGTCTTACCTGGACACTATCTCTCCTGCTTCCAGAGGTATACTCGTTGTCCCTGCGCTGATTGTATACACAATGCCGAGCTGGTTTGCAGGCATAGCGCTTCTGGGCATATTCATAGGCGGCCTTGTCCCTGCGGCAATAATGGCAATTGCACAGGCGAATCTCTTCGTCAGAAATATTGTCAAGGAATTCTGGCCAAAGATGCCCGCAAGAACTGAGGCATCACTCGCAAAATGGATGTCTGCCGTTTTCAAGTTTATCGCACTTGGATTTGTCTTCATTGTGCCGGCGACTTATGCTATCCAGCTGCAATTGCTCGGTGGCGTCATCATACTCCAGATCCTTCCGGCTGTTTTCCTGGCGCTGTTCATTAAGAGGCTGAACAAACATTCTCTTATCGCCGGCTGGGCGGTTGGAATGTTCGTCGGAATATATCTTGTCGAAGTGGCTAACAAATTCGGTCCTCTGGCCACGAGCTTCTTCAAATCGTCGTACGGACTGCTTTACATCGGACTCTTGTCTGTGACGATCAATGTAATCATATCGCTTGCCGGAAGCGCAATCGCCGGGGCAGCCGGCGTCAAAACGCCAGCGGCTGCCGAGGAAGCGTGAAACACCAGATCCGAAGCGCAACCGAACGGGGTGTGGACTGCCATAGTGAATGGACTTCTTTCTCCCCCCCCCGGCGGTTCCGCAAGAATTCTCGAAGGACGGCTGCAGCCTTGCGTTGGTGTCTGAAGAGTTGCATAGGTTTATTTAATGAAGTTGGTTATTTTCAAATAGTCCTTTGAAAGGAAAAAAGCGGAAGTGAGGAAAATGTGCAAATTCTGCAGCGACGAAAAGTGTCAGTGTGACTGTCTTTATCCGGAAAGGATAAGAAAGGAACTGAGAAACGCATATTCGCAGAACCAGATTGACCTGGATAAGTGTGTAATAACCTGCATTAAATGCAGGCATGTAATTATCTATACTGTTCCCGCAATGCATCAGCAGAGCGCAGCCGCCGTGCCGTCAACCTCGTAATGAATGCCACCCCTCCCGCAGAATTTCACCGCCTCAGATTCCTGGGACATTTCGACCTCTGTCAGACAAGTTGCCTGCAGTTGCCTGCAATAGAGTATTCTGCCTTCCGCAACTGATTGAGTCCGGCATTTCGCACACAATTTCCCTGATGCATGTCCCCGTTGCACACTGCTCCGCTCAGCGTAAAGGCACATTGTGTGGACTCAGCTGGATGACAAAAACAGGAGATGCACGCGCATGTCTTCTCAGAGACAATGGACATCATCTGCTTCCGTTTACCGCTTCCAGCGCGCTGGCGACGTGCCCTCTGATGTCTGTAAGTGATTCAAACACATGCTGAATTTTACCTTCGCCCGAAATGACAAATGTAACCCTCCCCGGAATGATGCCGAATGTTTTCCCTATTCCGAAACTCCGGGCAACAGATCTGTCGGCGTCTGTGAGCAGCCTGAACGGCAGTTTGTTTGAACCTTTGAACCTCCTGTGTCTCTCCCCATTGTCTGAGCTGACGCCAACTACTTGATAGCCCATGGATGCGAATGAATCGTAGCTGTCTCTGAATCCGCAGGCTTCGGCCGTGCAGCCTGCAGTGAAATCCCTGGGATAGAAATAAAGGACGATCGGTCCCTTTCGCAATTCTTCATAAAGTGCGAACAATTTACCTTCTTCATCAGCCAGTTTGAAGTCTGGAGCAGTTTCCCCGATTTTCAGCATATCTCATCCTCCTGATGCGCCGCCCGGTTGCGGCGGCCAGTACAACATCTATTATGCAGCATTCCCTATATCATCAAGCTTCTTTATCAGGCTCAGGTTAATGTCAAGTTGCTCCAGTCCCTTTCTCGCAGCTCTGGTTGCCTCGGCTATGCTCTTTTGTGCAAAGTACTGCCTCACGTCTTCCGGATCGACTATGCCGCAGCCGCTTATGATGTATTCAATCATCGGAGCGATGAGGCCGGTCCCGGAATAAGCCTGTATCAGTTTTCCATCATTGGACCTGAACCATTTCCAGAGTACCCTCCTTGCGTCCGGATTTCGGCTGCAGCTGATTATGACATATGGAACGTGCCCGATATTGAGATCGCCAGTGAACGACAGTTCAAGTGCCTTCATTACGGCAGATTCGTCCCTGAATGAAGCAAGGGATATGGTGATCTTTGTGGCATCCTGATCTGTTTTTGAATCCTTCAGCGCACGAATCAGTTTATTCAAACCTGAGGCACCGTAAGTTCTGGCGTAGGCTACAGCAACCGCCTGCTTCAGTTCCGGTTTCAGATTATTCCAGCCACTGAATCGCTGAGAGAGATCGGCTGCAAATTTGTCGTCAGTCATTACCAGTCCGTCACACAGATTTTCCCTGAGCACCGTCAGACTCCTGTCCTCATTTCCTCTTCCCTCAATACCAATCCTTTCCAGATGCAGGTGACAGAATTTATTGTATCTTGCGCTGACTGGATTGGGGCCGGGCAGAAGAGTGCAGAGTGTCTTGAGCTGAGAGTTAATCTCATTTACAACAAGGTAGTTGTCATCCTCCGAAAGCAGGTCTGCAAAGCTGAAATAGAGTTTTTCGCTTATTCTGCCTGCAGCAAGGAAAGCAAAAAGATCAGAAATGATTCCCCATCGGGCATGCGGATTCATCTTCCGAACTTTCTTGTAAATCGAAGAATAGATGTCATCATCGTATTCCACCCTGAAGTATCCGGATCTGGACTCATTGATAAGAAAGTCCGATGGATCGCCGACGGCAATATGGATGCTCTTCCTGTCAAACAGAATTCTCCCTTCACCACCTGTAGATTTGTAGGTAATTGGAATGGGCCATCTGTCTTTGCTTGCACTTTCCTTAAATGTGAACCTCCTTTGTTCGAGCGTGACACCCTTCTTATCGGATTTCACGCTGATTACCGGATAGCCGGGCTTGGTAATCCATGCTTTCATTATTGTATCAATTCTCATTCCGGATGCATCCCTCAGCGCATTCCAGAAATCATGGCTGGATGCGTTGGAATACCGGAATTTTCTCAGGTACTTGTTAACACCCTTCCTGAACGTTCTGTCTCCAACGTACATGTCTATCATCCTCAGCACACTGCCGCCCTTTCCGTAACTTATTTCGTCAAAAATCTGGCTGATCTCTTCAGGTTCCCTGACTTTAACATCTATCGGATGGGTGCTCCTCAGCGAGTCGCCCTGCATAGAAGGGCCTGTGTCGAAAAGAAGGAAATCGGACCAGACATTCCATTCAGGATACAGTTTGTCCGTAATCTTATAGCTCATGTAGGTTGCGAAACTCTCATTCAGCCAGAGATCATTCCACCACTTCATTGTAACCAGGTTCCCGAACCACTGGTGCGCTATCTCGTGGGCTATCACGGATGCAGCCTGTCTCTTGTTGGATTCGCTTGTCGATCTGTCGACATACAGCAGATTCTCTCTGAACGTGATGCTTCCCCAGTTTTCCATCGCTCCAACCGAGTATTCGGGTATGCCTATCAGGTGAAGTTTATCCAGAGGGTATGCGATGCCGTAGTAATCTTCATATTCGCGGAGGCATTTGACAGCCGTGTCGATTGCGAATTTCCCTTTGCCCTTCTGCCCTGGAACGGAAGCGACGATCACTTCTTTTCCATCTGATTTGTGTCTTTGTTCTTCGAATTTGCCGATGCCCAGGTAAAGCAGGTAGGTCGACATTCTGGGGGTATCTGAAAAGAGATATTCGGTCTTCTTCCCCCTGGCATGCCTTCCGATTACCGCCATGTTTGAAATGACCGAAAGCCCGCGATCCACCTTAACCTTCAGCCTGAATACGGATTTGAAGGTGGGATTGTCAAAGCACGGGATGAATGATCTCGCACCTGTCGGTTCGAATTGTGTCGTAAGTATATATCCCCCTTTATATCTTGAACGGTAAAAGCCCTGAAGAGATCCTTCTTTCGCCTTTCCGGCGAACCTGACGCTAAATCTGAATTTCTTGTGCTTTCCGCAATAGATCAGCAGTTTACGACTCGACGCTACCAGCTTCCATCCCAGCTTTTTTCCCGCCGTAGCAACTTCATATATTTCGAGCCCTTCGGAGTCCAGGGCTATGTTTCCTGCAACTTCCTCTGCATGGATCTCAACAGATCCGGTGTAGTTTTGCTTGCTGAAATCTATATCGAGCTCAATGTTGTATCGCGAAACATTCATAGCCCGTCACCATAAATTGCATATTTAGAGGTTGTTAAGCTTGTTAATACTGCATAAACGTATTACTTTTAAGTCATGAGGTAAACGTTATTTACGCAGAAAACAATCATGCGGCGTCTGATATGAACGAATATTCCGTGGCATCCTGCCACCCTCTGGCAACAAGGGCAGGCATCGAAGTCCTTGAGGAAGGAGGTAATGCGTTTGATGCCGTTCTGGCTGTAAGCGCGGCACTTACCGTTGTCCAGCCTCACTTGAACGGCCTCGGCGGCGATTTTTTTGCGGTAACTGACGATTCCGGCGTGATGACTGTAAACGGCAGTGGATATGCAGCGGACCTCGCCTCATCCGAGTTCTTTAGAGAAAAGGGCTATGGCGAAATACCGAAATTCGGACCGCACGCAGCTTTTGTGGTGCCGGGAATGGTTTCTGCCTGGGCTCTCCTGGAGCGACATGCGTCGATGAGGCTACCGATCCTTTTCAGGAGGGCGGTTCAGTACGCGAGAGATGGCTTCAGGGTCCAGAAGAGTCTTTCGAGTTCCGTGTCGAGAGCACCCTATAATGACGATGACTGGATGCGGATATATCATGGTATCCGCGAAAATTCCATTCTGAGACAGGTTGAACTTGCAGACACCCTGGAATCGATATCAAAGGATTCCGGGCATTCCTTTTATCACGGCGAGATCGCAAAAAGGATAGAGGAGGACATGATTGCAAAAGGGGGCCTGATGAGGTTCGCGGATCTTGATGAATACGGAGCTGAGTGGAAGGAGCCGTTGAGCACGCGATACCGTGGTTATTCCGTTTACACCACACCTCCCAATAGTCAGGGTGCGACGCTGATCTTCTGGATGAATATGCTTAATCGGATCAAACTGGATCCTCCCGGAACAGAGGGCTATTATTCCGCAATGATGGAGACGATGAAGAAGGCGTACGATTACAGGGCAAGATTCATCGGCGACCCTTCGCATGTCAAACTCCCGTCAAGGGTGCTCATGCCGGATTTCGACTATGCGCCTCTTGAAAACCTGTCTGCTGGGCCAGACTCACTTTCAGACACCACTGCATTCTCCGTTTATGACGGAAGCGCCGGCATCAGTGCAATACAGAGCAATTACATGGGGTTCGGCTCGGGTTTTAATGTTCATGGCACCGGAATAAATCTGAGCAACCGCGGCTCCTATTTCAGTCTTGACAAAGGGCATCATAATTGTGTGGCTCCGCGGAGGAAGACATTCCATACGCTGATGGCTACGGTGTGCAGGGGTCCGGGCAGAATCTACCTTAGTTCAATGGGCGGAGATATTCAGCCTCAGACAAACATGCAGATTCTATCAAGGGTGATCGATTTCGATGAGGATATCCAGGAGGCTATCTCGGCCCCCCGGTTCTGCTATCCGGCTTCCATTTACGGAGGCGCAAGGCTGATCTCGGAGAGGGGCCTCAAACTTCCACAGTCGGAAAGTGTTGAGTATGGCAGCGGTCTTATGGGTCATGCTCAGGGAATATTCGCCGGCGATTCAGTTTCAAGCGGATTTGATCCGCGTGGCGATGCCTTTGAACAATATTGACGCACTTCATATTTCAGATGCAGGCGGACTGTGCAGCTAATTCAACTTAGTCATTTTCCGTGCAGTATTTCAGGCCAACACTCTGTCTGCCGCATATTCGCTTAAGCGCAATATTAATATGTCATTGCTTTTTACTAAACGCGCAAATAGAGGTTATCTGAATGGTAGAACTCGAAAGCCTGGATTACAAACCTAAGCCAATAGATGAAAACTTCCTGAACGACCAGGAGCACTATCCAGTCACGGGTACGCACAAGACCTATGCGGGAACCGATCATGAGGTTCGTGCGGAAGGAATGCAGCGTACCGATTCAGAAGGAAAGCCCTATCCGACCAAGCTCGGTATACACGGAACCAATGTAGCAGTCGACTGGGAAGCCTGCATAGCGGACGGAGAATGCATGGATGTCTGCCCGGTAACCCTCTACGAATGGTTCCTTAATCAGGGACAGATGGGCGTCAATAACGACAAGAAGATTTCGGATGACAAGGAAAACTATGCAAAATACAGGACCGACAAATGTGATCCCGTGAGAGAGAAGGAATGCGTCTACTGCATGGCGTGCGTGCCTGTCTGCCCGACGAGCGCGATAAAGATCACTGAAGGGTGATGTGTAAGTCGTCGCGTCACTTGGCGAAATACCTCCGTACTGATTTGCATTGACTGAAAACTTGCTGAAGCGCTGTGGACCGCATTTGCGGAAAGCGGGTTTTTCGCCAGGGCTTGCAAAATGCCAATCTTTTAATAACTTGGCAAGGTAGTCGTCCTTGAATATCTGGAGGAAGAAACGATGCCCATTTTTAAAAAGCAGAAAACATACGGAAAGCAGATGGATGTCAATGCGCTTACACAGACTGTTGCCAGCCATCTTCAGCAGGAAAAATGGAAAGTCCAGCAACGGGTAGAAGGCAACAGGGGAGTAATACAGGCTCAGAAGGCCGGCATCCTCAGGGATATGATCGCGGCGGACAGGGCACTGACCTTCACATTCGAACAGGTTCCTGCAGGAACATCAATGAACGTCGGTGTGGGAAAGTGGGTGCGAAATCTCGGCGTGATGGCTGTTGAAACGCTCTTTCTGTCGAGCATATTCCTCCCCCTTGACATTTCCGAAATGCTCTGGACAGATCATGTGGAAAAGGGAGTAATTGCGGAAATTGACGGCATCATCAATTCAATGTAATTTTTTAAGCCATACATTCCATTGAGTCAGGTGATGTCCTGGATCCGGAGTTCAGGCCATTTCGCTGTCAACACCCACTTCATTGGGTCACACAAAACAACCCGGTCTGCAGTTCAGAAAATATTCCGCACTTCCCTGTCCATCTCAACGTTAAGGAGGGATGGCCCTTCCTCGTCCCTCAGCCAGGCAAGTTTTTTGTCCAGTTCTTCTGGCCCCGAAACGCTGTCGGCCTCTACGCCGAAACACCCAGCAAGGAGTTCAAAATCCATGCCGTCCGGCGATAGAAAGTCTATGCCGGTAAGAGACTCATGATAGGCCTTCGAATAACTGCGCAGTATGCCGTAGCCGTGGTTGTTCAGGACTATTATTTTTACCGGTATGCTGTATTTTTTCAGCGTCCATAATGACTGCGGCGCATACATGAGAGATCCGTCGCCGACGGTTAGTGTGGTATCTTTTCTCCGCATACCCACGCCAATAGAAGCAGCGATCCCCCATCCCAGCTGCTGGCTCCGCGAGGAAAAGTAACTGTCCTTTCCCCTGAAGAATCCCATTTCTCTTACAAGCGGGGAATAGGAGACGGATTCGTCAACCAGTGTATGGCCGGGAAAGGTCCGTCTTACGGCGTCGATTACGAACTCCCCTCCCATCACAGATGATGTCTTCGCAATTCTGTTGGCCATTGAATAATCTTTCCTTGGGGCGTACCTGCCCTCCTTCCTCTCTATTTTCGGGATTAATTCCGAAAGTATGCTTCTGATGCTGCCCATCAGATATGTTGACGGAATCCTGCCGGCGACTGAAGGGTCGGAACCCAGATAGATGATGTTCTTGTCGCCGAGGAGCGGGGAGGACATATAAGGATACAGTATGAAATCCGCACCGGCCAGGATTATGGTGTCATATTCAGAAAGCGCAACATCTATGGCTGTGGTAGCCGGCAGCAGATTCCCTGCAAACTGTCCGTTCGAATTTACGGGGGACCTGGAACAGAGGGGTTCGGCGTAAATGGGGGCGCCCAGCCTTTCAGCAAGCATGGCAAGCTCTCCAAAAGCGTCAAAAACATCTACCTCGTATCCGGCGACAATTGCAGGTTTCTCTGACCTGTTGATTTCATCTGCCACTATTGCAGGATCTCCCGGTGCCTTCATCTCATAACTGATCAGGTCCCCTGCTGCCACACAGTCTTCCTCCATGATGTTCATCGGCAGAGAGACAAATACTGGGCCCGAAGGCGGTGTCAGTGCTGTTATGATTGCATCACGGAATGAGCGCACAGCTTCATCCGCACGCCCGACCTCAATCGCCGATTTGGTCACGGTGGAAACCATGGATACAAGGTCGCCGTAGAGCAGCGGTTCGAATTCCATGTGCCTTGTATCCTGCTGCCCTGCCGTCACGATCAGCGGTGTTCTGTTTCTTCGCGCAGTGTCTATGAAGCCTATGGAATGGCCAAGTCCGGGGGCTGCATGGAGGTTCACAAGCGCAGGTGATCTGTCCACCTGGGAAAGACAGTCCGCCGCTCCCACAGCAATCGCATCATACAGCGTTAGTATGTAGCGCTGTTTCATTGTTTCGATGAATGAAAGTTCGGTAGTTCCAGGATTTCCGAATGACTCACCGATGCCGTTTCTGGACAGGAATTCAGATATTGCCTCTGAGGCTCTCATTGCTCCACTCCATAGAGCGGCTTCTTCCCCTGAATGTATCTCAGCACGTTGGATATTGTTTCTGCCAGTATTCTCTGCTGCGCCTCCATCGTCACACCTGCGTTGTGCGGTGTGAAAACTGTTTCCTCCTCCCTGAACAGTCCCGATGAGAAGTCCGGGGGTTCCTGTGGGTATACGTCCAGGGCAGCCCTTATCTTTCCTGCCTTGAGGTACCTGATCAGTGCATCGTAATCTATGAGTTCCGCTCTCGCCGTGTTGATTATGATGGCACCGTCCTTCATGTGATTCAGAGAATCGGCAGAAATTATTCCCCTTGTGCCGGCATTGAGAGGGAGGTGAAGTGTTATTATGTCGGCATTCTGCAGCAGTTCCCCGAGCTCAACACGTACAGCTCCGAGCCTCCTCTCCTCCTGTCCGTCGAGCGGAACGATGTCGTAATAGACTGTCGATACCTCGAAGGGAACAAGGCATGAAGAGACCTCCCTTCCGATTCTTCCCATTCCTACTATGCCGAAGATCTTGCCTGCCAGATCGAATGAGCCAGAAATAACTGGCCAGTCGCCGTTCCGGATTAACATGTCCTGCCTTTTCAGATCCCTGAGCAGAACGAGTGCACACATTATCACATGTTCTGCAACGCTCTTCGAATTTGCTCCCTGAATATTGGAGACTGCGATACCTCTCTGCCTGCAGGACTGGAGATCGATGTTGTTGTAACCGGTGCTTGCAACCTGTATGAATCTGACAGATT
The DNA here is from genome assembly GCA_019721075.1 of Candidatus Sysuiplasma jiujiangense. Lineage (NCBI taxonomy): Archaea > Methanobacteriati > Thermoplasmatota > Thermoplasmata > Candidatus Sysuiplasmatales > Candidatus Sysuiplasmataceae > Candidatus Sysuiplasma > Candidatus Sysuiplasma jiujiangense. Next base: position 29,306 of record JAHEAD010000014.1, on the reverse strand, counting down.
TCAGTCTCCCGATTACGTCTTTTCCCACAGGCGTGAAGGCTGTAACAACGAGAACTTCAACCGTTTCCAATGCTTCAGTTTCGACTGCATCGAAGTCCGTTTCGATCCTGATTTCAGGAAGGAGTGCAGAGACGCTGCGCCGTATGTCATTCACAGGCAAAAAAGAAGGCAGGACTGCAAGTATCTGCATGCCACATCAATGCTGGAGGCGGCTTAAATCTCTTTCCGGGAAGCAACCGGTGCAGGCACGGTCTACGGCAGGCATGACCTATGTGATTCAGAATAACCTGTTTATACCGTAAATCCTATTGCATGCTTATGCCTAAATTTCCGAGCAGGGAATGGGTGGATGCATATGCAGAAAAACTGAATTCAAATGCCAGTTACAGGGATGCCGGAAAGACATGGGAAGGCGACATAATTTTCGTCGTCGAAAAAGACGGCAGTTTTCCGAGAAATTCATACATCTATCTTGATCTGTATCATGGAGAGTGCAGGAAGCATGGATATTTCGAGGATGAGGCCTCATTGCCGGGTTCAGAATTCAGGTACAGGGGTCCGTACGAGAACTGGAAAAAGCTGATCAACAGGCAGATTGATCCCATCCAGGGCATACTGACAGGGAAGTTCAAGCTTGAGGGACCAATGATGAAGGTTATGCGGTACAGCAGGGCAGCAAAGGAAATGGTCAATACTGCTACGATGGTGGATACGGAATTCTGAGGTCTGCAATGTGGTTTTTCCGCTCCCCCCAGATTGCATACGGCGAAGATGCACTCACATACCTTTCAACTATCGATATCGCCAGGGCTGTTATCGTTGTTGACAGGAATCTGATGCAGACGCAGCTGCCTGCGAAGGTCGTCTCCGCGCTTCCGGCTGAGTCGAAACATATTTTCGTGGGGGACATACCGGAGGAACCCACCTTCAGCCAGATGAACAGACATTCGGATAAGATACGGTCCTTCGCTCCGGACTGGTTCATAGCGCTCGGAGGCGGATCGACAATTGACACCGCGAAGGTGCTCTTCGCGCTCTATGAGCGACCCGACATCAGTTTTTACGACATAACCCCTCTGGTTCATCTGGAGCTCAGGAAAAGGAGCAGGCTGATCGCTATACCCACGACCAGCGGTACAGGTTCAGACTGCAGCTGGGCAGCAGTTGTCACTGAGTCCGGGGAGAAGCGCAAGAACGAACTCGCCTCGCCCGAGATACTGCCGGATATCTCAATACTCGATCCGGAGATGGTAGTTTCGCTTCCGCCGGAGCAGACAAGAAATACGGCAGTGGATGCAGTTACACATGCTGTCGAGGCGCATGTGAGCACATGGCAGAATCCATATTCAGACGCACTCGCGGAAAAGTCGTTCCAGATGCTGACCGGATTTCTGCCCGAAGTTATTAAAAAGCCTTCGGATCTGCATTTGAGGGGGATGGTCCATGTGGCCGCATCCATGGCCGGACTCGCATTTTCGAACTCGCAGATAGGGCTTGCACATGCGCTGGGGCACGCACTTGGCGCCAGATACCATGTCGCGCACGGCAAGGCTGTTGGACTGTTTCTCCCTTATGTCGTAAACTTCAACTATGGGGTGCAAAGGGAGAAGTACGACTGGCTCAACCGGCTAATGCCTGTCCGCCACAGGAGAGCGCGGCTGGACGAATCGCTGATTTCGTTCTTTTCCGAAATAGGGCAGCCGATCTCCCTGGACGGGATGGGAATCGATGCTGATGATTACGTTGCCGGAATTGACGGAATGGCGGACATGGCCATGGAGTCGACGGGAATTACAACAAATCCGAGGGACGCGGATTCGGCTCAGCTCAAGGAATTCTTCCGGCAGGCTCTGGAGGGGAAGGCATGAGCCTGCCTGCGTACGGAAATTTCATCGGGGGACAATGGGATTTCGACGGAGAGCAGTCACTCATATACAGCCCGGTTGACGGTTCTCCGCTTGCCACTGCCGTCATGGCTGATGTGCGGAAGGCCGGTGAGGCCGTCGACTCTGCCGCCGAATCGTTCCACAGGGTCTGGCGCAGAACACCGCCGAAAAGAAGGAGAGAGCTGATTCTGAAACTGGCAGAACGGATGCAGTCGAGGGCCGATGAGTACGCAAGGCTTGAATCGCTGAACACCGGAAAGGTTTTCAGGCAGAGTCTTCTGATGGATATCCCGCTTGCGATTGAACACATGCGCTATTTTTCCGGTGTGAAGTTTAATTTTTCAAGGAGGATTGCGCACCCTGAATATCCCGGCACCAGGGGCGTTGTTCAGCATGCGCCGATGGGTGTCGTTGCTGCAATAGCTCCATGGAACGTGCCGCTGCTGATGGCTGTCTGGAAGGTAGCACCGGCCCTTCTTGCCGGCAACACGGTTGTTCTCAAGCCCTCGCACTACACTCCTCTGACCGCCTTCGAGCTGGCGAAGGACGCCAATGCTGCCGGCATGCCGCCCGGAGTGCTCAATGTCATTACCGGAGAGGGGAGCGTGGTTGGAGATACCCTTGCACGAAACGGAAAGGTCAATATGCTAAGCTTCACAGGCTCGACCTCCACGGGAAAAAAGATTCTAGCAAGTGCGTCTTCCGCAATTAAAAAGACGACGCTGGAGCTCGGCGGGAAGTCACCGAACATCGTCTTTGAGGATGCGGATCTGGAGAGGGCGGCAAAGGGTGTTGTCTTCGGCATCTACCTCAACTCCGGCCAGCTCTGCGAATCAGGGAGCAGGCTGCTTGTGCAGAGGGGAATAAAGAACGAATTTGTTGAGAGGATCAGGGGAATGCTTGCTCATATGAAACCTGGAAATCCTTTGGATATGCCGACAGACATAAGTGCCATAACCACTCTGGAACAGAAGAACAAGATCGAGGGAATGGTTGAAAGAGCGCTGCGGGACGGCGCAAACGTGCTTTTCAGGAAAGAGCTTGGAAAACTTGTTCCTGAAGGCGGCTTCTATTATCCGCCTCTGCTCCTGTCCGGTGTCACACCCGGGATGGAACTAGGGCGCGAGGAGGTGTTCGGCCCGGTGCTTTCCGTCACCGAGTTCGACAGCGAGAGGGATGCCGTGGAAACAGCGAATAATACAGTCTACGGGCTTGCATCCGGCGTCTGGACAAGAGACATCAGTAAGGCTCTGCGTGTCGGAAAGCAGATAGATGCGGGAACTGTATGGATAAATGACTATCATCTCCTCTCTGCCGCTGCGCCCAGGGGCGGATTCAAGGAAAGCGGGGTGGGAAGGGAGCTTGGGCATGAGGGTATACTTGAATACACACAGACCAGGCATCTTTTTGTCAACAGCGGAAGCGGCGCAATAGAAGATATCGCGTACGGACTGGTTGTTCCGGAATAGTTTTTCCGGGTGCATCTCAGCGGGAAGTGCCGGATGCGTCGGATGGCGGCTGTTTTGCCGTCCTCTCATACTGGAGGAATCCGGACACGTGCATATTGAACATGTGCCAGTCCAGTGTGTTGTCTCTTACCCAGTCATAATTTTTCACTGAGCGGAGTATTGTTTCTGCAGCGGTATCCTGACTGTCACTCTCCTTCAGGTTTCCGAGCAGTTCATGCCAGTCTGAATATGTTTCCACATTCATGCCTATGAAATGCTCCGGATCCGGCACCGGTTCGAAATGCGGAATGAGCAGGACGTCGGGTCCGAGGCTTTCGAATTTCCTCAGGGTATCCATCTCCATGTCCAGCCTGAATGAAGGCAGGGGGCTCGCCGGCCAGAGTGAATTTTTTTCCCTCACGTACATTCCAACAGCATCGCCGGTGAACAATGCACCTGTTTCTTCCGCCCATACGGAAAGATGGTAGGGGGAATGTCCGGGAGTATACAGTATTCTGAGCGGCATGTCCCCTATCTTGAATACCTGACCGTCTGCTGCTTCGATTATCCTTCCTGCGGGCACGGAAGGCATCCCGCCCCACGCCTCAAACAACGGACCGAGAATGGATGAAGATGAAGCTATGAGTTTGGACGGATCCGTAAGATGCCTGGCCGCACCCCTGTATACGATCAGCTTCGACTGCGGATAGGCGCCCAGGAGCGAGGCGGAGGCGCCTGCATGATCCAGATGTATGTGCGAAACAATGAGGTACTTCACCTCACTGGGGCTGATGCCGTTGGCACCCAGCGCTTCCGTGATTGCCTGAGCCCCGGAATTCGGTCCCGGCTCGAAAATAGCCCACTCACCGTCGTTTTCCACCAGATAGATGGAAGTGGTGGGTGGAACACCGACTGTCGAAAGATAATATATGCCGTCAGCAACTTTCTGCATAATTGCAACAGTTCCCAATGTCTATTTGAATTCATGGAAACCTGCGGGGGTTCGCAGGCACTTCCTGCCCTGCGCCAGTGGTCTTCTGCACCCGCCTGTCCGCTCATTCAGCAGGCTTGTTGCGCATTGCGGTATTCTTCAATTCCCTCTTGTCGATTTTTCCGGTGCCTGTCACAGGAAACTGGTCTGTGAAAATGAACCTGTCGGGAATCCACCATTTCACAATTCTGTCAGGAACCATGGCGTTCAGATGCTCCGCAATATCGCCTGCAGAAGGCGCTGTACCCTTCTTCGGTATTATAAAGCAGACAGGCCTCTCTCCCCATTTTTCATCGGGTATGCCGACAACGGCGCACGATGCGACCGCTCCATGAGTGGAAACAAGTGCCTCAACTGACGAGGAGGGTATCCATTCACCGCCGCTTTTTATCATATCCCCCACCCTGTCGACTATGACGAGTCTCCCGAATGCATCTATGAAACCTATGTCTCCTGTTCGGAAGTATCCGTTCACGTAAGCCATCTGCGTTCTGCCCGGGTCGTTCATATACCCTTCCGGAAGCCAGGGTGCCGAAAAATATATTTCGCCGTAATCCGAGTTGTCAAGCTTTCTGATATCCACTCTTGCGAACGGTGCTATTGTGACAGATCTCCTCAGCCTATCCTCTATAGCCTCAGGCGATTCGCCCTTCTCTCTGCTGCTCGCCCTGCCAATGCCCGCGACGAGTCCGTCGGAAAAACCGTATATGGATGCAAACTCCATGCCGGCCTTCAGTATTCTGTCACTGAGACCCTGCGGTATTGTGGAGCCGCCGAGCAGTATCTTCCTGCCCTTCAGTACTCCGTTTCTGTCGCTTTCCAGGAGGAAATGAATCATAGTGGGGACGCAGTTGAACCAGGTAACATTCTCCTCTCCAATCTTTTTGAGCACAGAAGCGGGGTCGAATCTGCCGTCGAGTATGATCCTGGTTCCGAGCAGAGGCGCGATGTACGCGCTCCCCCATCCGAACAGGTGGTAGAGAGGTATCAGATCAAAAATCACGTCCTCCGATCGCAACGTTGCCGGCCCCTCCACTGAGGCCAGCAGATGCGACATCGCCATTATTGTAAGAACTATGTTCCTGTGCGGATAGAGGATTTTCTTGGGTGGACCGGTAGTCCCGGAAGTCAGAACAATTACAGCCCCCGAATTTTCGGATACATGCGAGAAGCCTGAATCGTCAGTGCCTGCGCTTATATTGTCATATATCCATTTCCCATCCGTTTCCAAAATACGTGCTGGCGCTTCGTCCAGGTCCAGATTTTTTGAAAGTTCCCTGTTTACAAAGACAATCCGCGGATCGAGTTCCTTCAGCACCGAACGTATTGTACTGGATGGCAGCATCGGGTTGATCGGTGCGAACACGAGACCGTTTGCCGGAACGCACGTGTGCATGAGGAAATTGTCAAGCGTGTTGAAGTCTATGCTGGCGACCACATCGCCGTCATTCAGCTTTTCAAACAGCGCATGCCTCCTGAAGCCGCAAGCAAGCGCGTACGCCTCTGCGTAGGGCACCTCCATTCCTCTGAACACTATTTTTTCATCAGGCCGATCGGTCACTGTCTTGTGCCATACCGAGGGTATCGTCAGATTGTTCATTTCTTATTACCTCTTTTCATATTATCGCCTCTCTGAAGCATCCAGTTGAGCGTTTCCCCCCTGGCCAGTATTTCGGGCCGGAGGACTTCGCCCTTTTCCACATGCCTAATGGAATATATTTCCGCTGCAGTTCTGAGTTCGGCGGATCCGGACCTTTCTGCAACGGCAGTGAGGTGGACTGCGGCAGTAATGTGGCCAAGCCTTCCAATGATGTCCTTTCCATAAAATTCCGGTTTGTCGGATTGAAGCAATGACACCACATCCCGTCTTGTTTCCCTGATCCGGTTTAAGATGCGATCCCTCAGTTCGCTGTCATGAAAAACGTCAGCCAGGGCAAAGAGGTCTGAAAAGAGGCGCTCGTGGGTATGTTTCCTGCTCAGGATTTCCAGCAGATCTAGTGCCTGTATGTTGCTTGTTCCCTCCCAGATGGATGTGACGATTGCATCCCTGTGGAACTTTTCCATCGGAAATTCAGCGAAAAAACCTTTTCCTCCTATGACCTCCAGCATGTATCTCGTTATCTCGGACCCGGTCTCAGATGCCATGTTTTTTGCAATGTGCGAGAGCATTCTTGCATAGTGATATGTGTCATCGTACGGCGGCCTGGATTCTATTGCAAGGGAGAAATTTCGCGCCGCAAGCAGCGAAAGGATGAGCGCTCCTTCAAGATCCGATTCCATCTCAAGGAAATCCCTTTTGAGGAGCGGATGCTCGATGATTGCCTTCCCGAACGCCTTCCGCTTTGCCGCGTAAAGATACGCTTCCCAGAGTGCCTTCCTTGCCATTCCAACCGCGGCCAGGGCATCATCGATCCTTGATATTGTCAGCAATTCCAGCGCCTGGTAAATCCCGTTCTTTGTGTCTCCGAGCAGATATGCCTCTGAACTCTCCAGCTCCACCTCTCCGGTGGGGACTGCCACTGTTCCGAGTTTGTCCTTCAGGCGCCTGATCCTGTAGTTGCTTTTTCCGTCCCTCCTGAGCGCAGGGACAAAGAATATGGAAATGCCCTTTGCGCCGGACGGCGCACCGGCGATGCGAGCAGTAACGATTGAACCGTCGGCAATGCCTGCATTGCTTGCGAAATATTTGTCACTGCCGTTTACTTCCCACTTTCCGTTCCTGTTCTCGGCCGCGGTACTGTTGCTGCCAAGATCGCTGCCTCCCTGTATTTCTGAATAGTACGTGGCACCATACCAGGGGTTATCAGGCTCAAGGAATTTCGGAAGAAAGGATTCTCTTGTTCCGTCGTCAGCATATTTCCACAATGCGTAGGCGGTCTGTGCGGTGAGCGTAAGGGTGCAGAAGATGCCTGAATCTGATATAAGGTAGCCTGAAACAAAGTGGTACATCAGGTTCCTGCTGCTGAAAATCTTCCGGACCGTGCCGAATTCCTGCAATTTCTGCAGTATTCTGTAATGGTCCTTTGAGAGCCAGACGCCGTCCATCCTTCCTTCAAGGAGATCCCACGTTTTCAGTATCGGCCTGGCATAATGATCGATATAGGTTGCGCTTTCTATGAGCTCAGTTGAAATGTAGCGCCCCATTTCCCTCATGTCATTGTCTGGCCCGAAATCCAGGTGTTCAAGCATTAAATTCAGAGGCAAATCATCCGTGCAGTAATTCACCCCGTAACTCAGAAATATTTTCGAGAAGTCGAATCTCATGAAACTCTGATTCTATGAACATTATTAGAATGTTGTCTGAAATAATGAGTTGCGTATTTCCCGCACGGGCGGAAGACCTCAGACTCCTTTCATTTCGGCAAGACAATTCGGTTCGTCGAAGGTTATGGCATCATCGGTCGCCAGGTGGTAGATTCCCTTTTCGAGCATCTCTGATGAAGAGCTGCGGAGCAGCCGCATGGCGGCATTGGAAATGCCGGACCCGAAGCTGACTCTCGCAATACACAGGTGCCTGAGGTCCGCCGCCGGCAAGCCCTTACTCACCATGAGGTTTATCGTGAGATTCAGTTTTCTGACAAAAATCAAAATCGTCATTGCATCGGTGAGTTCCAGCGGATATTCAAAATCCGCTCGGGTATCACTGCGTGCGTTTGCCCTCTTCACTGCTTCTCCGATTTTCTAATTCTCATTGTCTTCAGCATACCTTAGCGCGTCGTTGCATACATTGATGACCAAAGACGCTCCCATGGAGATCACTTCTTACCTGACGGCACGTAACCGGTCAATCTGCGTCTCAGTCTGATTCAGACTGCCTTTTCCTTGCACAAAACCCTTCGGTTCAGTCCAACTTCGCCAGCCTCTGAAATTGATCCGACTTTTTGTTTAAGGCGGCGCTATGCTTTACCGAAACCGCCAACCATATCGGCACTCTGCTGGACGGAAAAATTTTCAGCGATTCTCGAGACCAACGCGACCATCTCCTTCTTTGGCATGGTCTCATCATCGGTGTATTGGGGTGGAATCATGATACCTGCGCTTCATGTTGCAACAGCGCTGAAACAGGAATCCTCGAACGCTCCCGCACCAGTAACATCCAATCACCTGGAAGTACGAATATCTCCCTGCCTCTGTGGAGGCTGTGGAAATGTTCGCTTTTTTCCCTGTGAGACTGTTGATGGATGACACCGGCAGCATAGGTGAGTATGAAGCTGCACCGGTGCTATTTAATTCGGCCCAGGAAGAATGAACCGATGTTGAGTGTGTTCTTTCCGGCAGTATACTGGATTTTGTCCCTTGTCTGTGTATCGCATATCCCGCGGACGGCGAGAAAATTGTTCTTCGTGTCGGTGGAAAATTCAATGACTCCATCCATGATGCTGCTTATTATCTGCAAATCCTGTTCCGACATGATGCCCCTTTCTATGCTGTAGACGCCGATACACCTGTCCTTCCTCCTGTGCGCAACAAACTGCCTCAGCAATGCGAAAATATTCTTTATGTCGTGGTTCGCGCTCAGACTCGACACGGATCTGAATACCAGCCTGTATCCTTTGTCCTTTGCAAGTGCGTCGATCGATGCAATGTGGCTGTTTGTCATGTCGCCTATGCTTTCTACGTTGCTGGTGTCATCCAGGTATGCAGTATTTTCAGAAACGGAGGTATCCCCTACGATCCTTGAATAGGCGTCGATATAGAAAACAAGGCCTTTCTTCTCATACTCCGTGTAGTTGTTCAGAAGGAGGGACATTTCCTCCCTTATTTCGTCTATTGTCCTGTCTGTGGTGATCCAGACAAGTGGAACGCCTTCGCTCAGACCCTGGGCTGCAAAAGCGTCGATTGCTATCTCCTTTCCGATGAATGATGGCCCATATACTATCACCTGTGAGCCAACCGGTATGCCTCCCATCAGGAGATCGTCAAGCCTCTGAATGCCGGTCTTTGCCTTTGGATGGTTTTCATCCGGAGCGGAAGGACTCTCAAAAGTCCCGATTTCGCCATCGATGAAATCACTCTCTCCTATCCTCACCTGTCCCTCCTGTTCGGAAAGCTTCCTTTCCAGCGATTTGAGTCTTTCTTCCTTCTCCTCTATCTGTCTGGTAAGTTCTGTTATCGTTTTCCTCAGTTCAGACTTTTCGGCTTCGCTAAAAAGCTTATTCCTGGCATCCGACTGCCGGAGCTCCTCCTGCATCATTTCTTCCCTCCGCTGAATGTCGGACTCCTTCTTCCTTATTTCCTCACCCAGAGTGCGCAGTTTATCCTCAAGTCTGCTTATGCTCTCTCCCCTGCTCTTCACCTCGTTCCTCAGTTCCCTAATTGTTCTGTCAGCCTCCCTGAGTCTTGCCTCGAAGTCCTGTGTTGCCCTTGCAAGTTCCTCTTCAGCTTTCGGCTGCAGCTGCTTCTCTGCTGCAGGCGGAGGTGCGGACTTCTGCGGTAAGGAAGGCAGGAATGCATGATATAGGAATGATGCGAGCAGTGTGTTTGTTATTTTTTCGAGATATGCGGCCTTGAACTCCATCAATCCCGAATTCAGCAGTTCAAATCTCTGTCCTACCGAGAGGAGTGAATAATCCTTCCTGTACCGCTGTAACGCACTGTTCTTAAACGGAATACCCAGCTGGACCGAGAATTGTTCCAGGTCTTCAGTCCTGAAAACCGGGATCACCCCTTCCGGGTAGTAAATGGCGATAAGCTTCTTGGCGATCAGCTTGTCGCCTCCAAAGCCCGGTATGACCCCCCAGTTCTGATCAATCTTGAATGAAACACTCCTCTTGTCGGAAACAAGAACCGTGAGCAGCACTTTCAGGAAGTCAAATCGTCTTACCGCTTCAGAAAAGATGACCTTTTCATACCCGGACAGCTGGCCTACCATGCCGGTTCTTTCTGTCAGCCAGTCAAAAAAGCGATCGTCGGCATTCCTGTCATAAAGATCGTTTGGAGCTATCGTTCTCAGAAGCTCCGGCTTCTCTTTGAAAGGGTATCTGGCAAGAAAATCCCTGATCTGACCAGCGGCGACGGTGTCCTTCTCAATATTTTCCTGCCTTGCAGCAAATTCAAGTGCTTTTGCCGCTATTTCCTTCTTCTCCATGCGAATCAGAAATGCCGCATTGATATTTTAACGCATCATGCTGATTATTCAACAGGATAACATGGAGTGCCGCAGATGCTTTCACAGTATGGTGGCTGCGCGTTGCCTGGACAGGCGCAATTGAGACCATATGTGCCGGATTACACAAGTCAGGAGCTGTCAACATGTAATGCGAATGCCGTGACCGACACCTGCGCTGCTGTGGGTATCACTAATTCACGTGCTGATCCGCAACTTCACAGCCATTTCTGGCAGGTGCAGCGTTTTAACACAATTTCAGCTGCCGTATAATCTGCCCTGGCACAGATGACATGAATGCATCTGAATTTGTGCGTCGAGAATCTCCGCCTCAAGCGACTGTGTGCTAATCTTTATAGATACAGCCGTGTTTTATTTTCAGAGTTATGAAACCATCCGCGAGGTACCTTGTCCCTTTGCTTGTGATACTGTTCCTCCTCGTTGTTCCCCTTATGTGGCTGGAAGAGACCCTCACGTTCGCTTATTCATACCTGCATTTCGGTTCAGCCTTCAAGCTGTTCGAGCTCTATCACGCCGTCATCGTGGCTGCTGCCTGTTCAGCACTGCTCGCTTATTCATTTGCAAGGGGATATCTCGGCTCCTACAGATCGCTCTATTCAGCCTACGGCGTACTCCTCATCGCCGCCACGTTTTTCTATGGCAATCCGCTCAATCCGCTTTACAGCCTTATTATGATAGTCGCACTGATAGCGTCGGTGGATGCTGTCGTCATATTAGCCGTCAGGGAACGGCTGTCAAGAATGTCCTTTCTGTCAACCACTCTCCCGCTTGTCGTAATTGCATTTTTCCTTCCGCCTTATTATGTGGCCATTTCGGGATTTGTCATTTTTACCTGTTCCTTCTTCGTTCGTCCGGCCACAAGGAGTGTTTCGATTCTCGATTTAAATACAGGCTCGTCTGGACAGCCTGCAGGAACCATTTCGACGGGCAGCCCGTCTGTTGCCGCCGTAACGGCACATTCTCCGAATCCTCCAGCTCCGCGCAAATCTCCGTCCGGACGCGCTGCGAAAACTGCCAGCAGGCAGAGGAGCGCGTTTCCCGAAAGCACGAATACTCCTTCAGTTCCTGCACAAAAGGTTACTGACGTTATCCCTGCGAACGTGCCGTGGCCTGGCCAGAGTGATTACACCCGCGCAATGCAGAATATAGGCTTCAGCATTTCTCCGGGCTATGCTGCGCTTAAAAATTCGAAGGTTGTCCCCAACCCGTTTATCAAGTTGCCTGGAAACGTCGCCTATTCCTCTGGAAATTACGGCATTATTTTCAAACTGGAAAACAACGGATCTGCACTCGCCTTGAAATGCTTTACGCGCAGCAAACAGGACCTGAACAAGCGGTACCTGGCAATTTCAAAAGCGCTGGAGCCGTTACATGCAAAGGGATATGCGTTTGTAAATTTTCAATACCTTCCAGGGGCAATCAGGACTTTCAGGAATCCTGCAATGTATTTTCCTGTCCTTCGTATGGACTGGGTTGAGGGAAAAACACTGAATACATTCATATCAGAGCAACTGCGCAACAGAGCGGCACTGAATGGTCTTGCATCCACATTTATCGACGAAATGGTGCGGATAAGGAGTGCCGGAATAGCGCATGGGGATATTTCAGGGGACAATATAGTGATAGGCCCCTCGGGATCATTCACTCTTGTCGACTACGACGGCATGTATGTGCCGGAGTTCTCTGGCACCAAATCACCGGAGCTTGGGCATGACAATTTTCAGCATCCAATGAGGACTTCGAACAGCTACTCGGAGCGCCTTGACAATTTCTCTATACTTGTCACATACCTTTCGCTGATTGCCGTGGCGGAGGATCCATCACTCTGGACCAAATACAACAAAGGAGACCAGGACTGCCTTATATTCCGGAAGAGCGACTTCCTTGACCCTTCACGTTCAAGGGTGATAAACGAACTCACGAAAACCAGGGGCAGGGCGGGACAACTGACGGAACTGCTCTGCGATGCCGTAAGACGCGATCCGCTGTGGGAAGGTTGCGATCCCCAGCGGCTTGCTAGGATATAGAAATGAAAATCAGCGTAACGTCGTCATTCTTGATCTTTCCCTCGGCGATCAGATTCCCTATGAAGGAGTCGAAGCTGTCTGCATGGGAAAGGAGTGTTTCCCATGGCCTTTCTGCCTTGTGCTGGAGGATCCATTTGGAGAGCGCATCCGTAGCAAGCATGACTGTATCTCCTTTTCTGAGCCATCCGTATTTTACCTCTATCCCCGGAATTTCAACATCCTTCTCCAGTCCTGAAGGCGTTCCAAGTCCGCTCCACATAAGTCTTGGAGTGTTATTCATGTCCTGGCTGTCGGCAAACGGGAAAGATTCCAGTTTCTGGCCGCTGATATTGAACATGCACGAGTCACCGACAACAATGCACCTGAATCTTCTGCTGTTCCCTTCTGCGCCAATCTGAAGGCCGAGCAGGGTGGAATACGAGCCCAGATACGCCTTGTTCTTCTGAAACCATGGAAGTGAATCCCAGTCGATTGCACGGTACCACCTGTCCCTTGCCTGCCTGAGTATGTCCCTCATTACATCCCTGTCATTCCTGCTGAAATCAGGAGGGTTTTCAATGAATGTCGAGACGAGCGCACCCGCCCACAGATCGGAAAAACTCGATTCAGTTGCACCGTCGGCAACTGCAAATGCGCCCGCAGACTCATCCCAGGCAAATGCATCCTCGTATTCACCTTCGCTGTTTCCCGTCTTGGGTCTGTGAAACTCATGTACAGCGAGCAACTACTGCATCTGCCCCTGCGGCCCTCTTGTTCCTATGTCTATGAACTGAACGAGTTGTTCGAGCTGCGCATTGAAGACATATGCCCGTGCGTTGTCCTTCAGGTCAATCTGCATTTCCCTCGCGTAGCCTATGTACTGGGAAGGCAGCTCGCTTGACATTGTGAAGAGCGATTTTGCATATTTGTCGTCGGGTAGGTCAGACTCGAATGAAGGGAAGGAGATTGGTACTGCCGGATTGGACGAAAGGTGACAATTCCACAACAGCGGCGATCCGTCGGAAGTGTTCAATGAAGTTATCTCCGATGCGACCTTTACAGGATCTCCATCCGTTGCCTGGCCGTCTGTTATATTTATCAGTATCGGGGGATACGAGCCCGGATGGGCCTCGATCCACTCCTTTACAGTGTCCTTTGCAAGAGTCAGCGCCTTGCACATCGGCGTGTCTCCGTTAGCGGTCGCTTCAAACCAGACTCCAAAGTCGTAGTCCACTTCGCTCACGCCTCCCACACCGTCTGAAACCTTCATCTGTCTCTTTTCCACCCTCAGCGTGCTTGTGGCGAGCCTGGAGATGGGATTTACCCTGTCGCCCTTGAGTATAAATGCAGCCTTTCCAGTGGTGAAGCCGTAACCGATTACTCCGACATAAAAATAGTCTCTTATCCCGTCGCTCTTCGTGCAGCGGAGCACGAATTCGCCAATCTGCCTGTTAACGGCATCCGATGCTTCCATAGCCTTCGATCGTTCTCCCCCCGGAAGCTTGTAGCTCATCGATTTCGACTGGTCGATCATAAAAAGGACCAGTGTAGGATTGGACCTGCTTATTTCAGCTTCGTACGACATGACACAAAGAACATTGATATTTTATAAATACTTGATGTGCCTGAATTCTTCGCTGGAGATTTGACTGCATCCTTTCAGTAATCGGCTGCTTATCACAGTCCCTCTTGCGCAATAAGCGGCTTGGCAGTGTTCGTTGGAATACTCACTATTTCCGTTTCCTGAAATTGAATATGCAGCGAATGCCGACGAATGCCTGAGCAATCTGCATTTAATGAAGCCTGGATTAACTCACAGCGGTTGAATCAGGAAGCTTGATGGCCGATCAATGACGTTTCAGCAGTGAGCAGATTAATCTGTGAAGCCCGGCACCGAGTCCAGTCTTGTCTGGCGCGAGGAGCCCGTCCTGATATTCCCCTTCCTCGACATAAGTTCCCACCAATTCCGTTCCGGCATTCCTGCCATTTTTCTGAATGTGTTGATTGTCTGAGGCGCAAAGCCTGCGAAGTGATTGTTGGAAAAGACGAGTGCTCCGGATACCTTATTGTCGCTGAGGGCAAGGGTGACCTCTGTCGCCCACTTTTTCATTACAGCCGTCCTGTCAATCTGTATTTTATCAAACTTTGTCAGGCTCCTGTCGCCTATCAGGCGCACATACAGGATATCACCTGTTATCTCAGGGGGAGTTTCCAGGTACTGGTTGCTTGACCATGCAAAACAAATTTCCCTCTTACGAAGGAGATCGTAGACTTCTTCCCTGAACCAAGATAAATTCCGGAATTCCATGGCGTATCTGATGCCGTCCCCCAGTGCAGCAGTAAAATCTCTTGTCGAGTCAAACATTTTGCTATATGTTGCCGAAGGTGGAAGAAGGATAAGAACTGCAGCCAGTTTTCTGCCGAGGCTGAGTGCGGAGTTTTCAAATTGCTCAACCTTCACTGCATGTATGCCTGATTTTCCCGCACCGATAATCTCCCTTGGGAATTTGAGTGTGAATGTGAAGCCGTCTGGTGTAACTTCCTTCCACTGCAGTGCCGTATCCGTTTCCGGAATCCTGTAAAAAGAGGAGTTTACTTCCACTGCACCGAAAACGCTGCTGTAAAGCCTGAGAAAATCCTTTCCGGAAGCTCCTTTGGGATAGAATGGACCAATCCAGTCTTTGTACGACCATCCCATGCATCCAGTTTGTATTTTCTCCCTCATTGTTCCTTCCGGCTATGTCTTTGATTCAACAGTCATTCAGCCGTCACCAAGGGCAGTGAAAATTCGCCGCCCGGCTGTCCTCTTTGAAAGCACCTTTACATATGAATATTTGTTGCGTGCAGGAGAAGGCAGTCGGCGGTCCCTCACCGAAAATGACAGAGACATAATGAATGTTGAATTCCGGCAATCCGCGAACCTGTTTTCATTTATCCCGGTATCAGCTAAACTGTCTTCTGCCTCTAACTTGTTCACCCAAAAGGTTGTAAACCATTCTCGGCCACAAAACTCATCTGTAATGCCGGAACGCCCGAAGACACATAATTCGTGAATCAATCCGGTTCTATACAAATGGAGTGCCGGATAAACGGCACTCTTCTGAAAATGATAAAAAATGCTTCCTCGACGGACATCAAGGCAGTTTTTATGGAGTTACGCATGAATTGGCTGAATCAGGCTTAACCTGTCCAACTTGATGCCGATATCACATCCTCTGATCGGGCTATTTTCATATTCGGCGCGTGTCTTTGAATTTTGCGTTGATTGCATTTCTGCCCCGTTCTATCAAGTCGTTCAGCGCATCCATGTTAGCTACTGATCCGGGATTCACCGCCTTGCCTGGAGAAACACCCGAGAGTATCCTTTTGACAGGTATTTCGAGTTTCTTTCCTGTTAGTGTTTTGGGTATTTCTGTGACCTGTATTATATCGTCAGGTACATGTCTGGGAGACAGCTCATTTCTTATTTTCTCTTCTATCCTTTTCCTCAGTTCAGAATTCAGGGTGATCCCGTTCCTCAGGACCACAAACATGGGCATGTAATAGACACCCCCCTCAATGTCTATGCCGATTACGAGACTGTCTATAATCTCGTCCATGTTTTCGACCGCCCTGTACAGTTCACCGGTACCGATCCTTATGCCTCTTCTCTTGAGAGTCGCATCCGATCTGCCGTAAATTTCAAGACTGCCATCCCTGAAAATTTTCACCCAGTCGCCATGCCTCCATACCCCGTCGTATTGCTCGAAGTAACTCTCCCTGTATTTCGTCATCTTTTCGTCGTTCCAGAAATATATCGGCATTGAAGGCATAGGTTGTGTGATCACAAGTTCTCCAACTTCATCAACGAGGGAATTGCCCTGCTCGTCGAACGAATGCACGGCTGCTCCAAGTGCTCTGCATTGTATTCTTCCCGCTTTCACCGGAAGCAGCGGGCATCCCAGGGCGAAGCCGGAACAGACATCTGTTCCGCCGCTCACGGATGAAAGCCAGATGTCATCTTTCACCTTTTCATAAACCCAGCTGAATCCTTCAGGCAGAAGGGGGCTGCCCGTTGATGAAAGGGCCCGCAACTGACCGAGTTTGAACGTTTCACCTGGAGACACCCCCTCCTTCCTGCATGAGGAAATGTAAGCCGCACTGGTGCCGAAATGGGTTATTTTTTCCTTCTCCGCCAGACGCCAGAGTGTATCAAGATCCGGGTATGCCGGATTCCCATCAAAAAGAACAATTTTCGAGGAGGTAAGCAATGCGCTAACCACAACATTCCACATCATCCATCCGGTTGTCGTTAGCCAGAAAAAAGTGTCTTTCGGACCAAGATCAAAGTGAAGAAAGTGTGTCTTCAGGTGTTCGAGAAGAATCCCTCCATGACTGTGCACGATGGGCTTTGGAAGTCCGGTAGTACCCGACGTATAGAGGATCCAAAGCGGATGGTTGAATTCGACGGGCACGGGTGAAACGAAATCGGATCCGTGCGTTCTTCCTCCAACAACATCGTCCCACAGCACGGCACTCCTGACTCTTGCACCACTGTTGAGGTATGGAATCAGTATAACCTGCTTGATGCTGGGTATCTCTTTCAGAATACTCTCCACTGTATCAATCCTGTCGTAGGTCCTGCCGCCATAGATGTATCCGTCCACCGCAATGAGCAGTTTCGGCTCTATCTGGCTGAACCTGTCGATGACACTCTTCCTGCCGAAATCCGGCGAACAGCTTGACCATACTGCACCTGACGCAGCTGTGGCAACAAATGATTCCACGGCCTCGCTGATATTCGGCAGATATGCGGCAATTCTGTCACCCGGCATTATTCCGGCGGTGCTGAAAAAGTTTCGAACCCTCTCTGCATCTGAAAGGAGCTTCTGCATTGACACTTCTCGTCTTGGCCTTGTTTCGGAAACCGATATAATTGAGGTATCGTCCCGTTCGTTTTTATCTAACAGGCATTGGGTGTAGTTCAGTGTAGCGCCTTCGAACCATCTGACGCCAGGCATACGGGTTGACGACATCACCCTGGAATAGTCACTTCCAAACCTGACACCGAAGTAGTCGACAATCGACTTCCAGAATGCCGCTGTGTCGGACGTTGACCAGCGCCATAACGATTCGTAATCATCGGCACTGCATATCCCGTTATTTTCCAGATAGTGCATGTATCTGGCAATGTTTGAATTTTCAACAAATGTATTATCCGGCTGCCATAGAATTGTCCCGTCCTCCACTTCCTTGTCACCATTCTTGATCTTCATATACGCCCCCAGTAGTTTGATGGCTAAATAATATTTTCACTGGCCACATTTAGATGGGTATCTTCTATGCCCAATCAACTACCATCGACATAAGTGGATTATTTTATTTTCCAATTCTGTTTCTGGCACAGCGTTGCATACAATAGTGCGGCCATCCGGCAAGGGCGGCGGATTGTGTTCGCTGTGAAAACATGTGCCGCGAAATGTTTAGTACGATCGGCGAATTTCAGCTCAAACCTGTGAGCCTTGTCCGGAACAGCGTGGAACGATGGAGAATTTATACCCTCAAAGGGAATATCGGCCGAAGGGGAAAAAGGATGGAGGCACAAACAGTCTCACCTGCTCATTGCCATGCATCAACCTCATGGAGTTACACGACATGCTGATTATACAGGCTCCGGGGATTTCGGAATTTCGGCTGAAATTCCTTGCTTCTGATTTTAACGGAACCCTGGCCGTCGATGGAAAACTGATTCCCGGAGTTGCCAGCCGGCTCCGCAAACTGTCTGAATTGCTCGATGTGCATGTCATTACCGCAGATACATACGGGCGGGCCAGGGAAGAACTGAATGGAGTTGAATGCAGCCTGCAGATCGTAACGGGTGATGACCAGGCAGAACAGAAGAGGGCTTTTGTTGAAAAACTTGGGGCATTGAACACCGTCAGTTTAGGAAACGGCAGCAACGACATGAAGATGCTTGAAGCATCAGGGCTGGGAATTGCAGTCATTGGTGGAGAAGGCGCCGCAATTTCTGCACTCAGCAATGCAGACATCATTGTGTGCAGCATCATCGACGGCCTTGACCTCCTTCTTAAACCCGACAGAATTAAGGCAACTCTGCGGGTTGCATAGCCATTACAGATCGTAAAGGCTGTCACAGGCAGGGATCTGCGGATTGCCCCATTCAGGAATGTGACAAAGTGTCGAAGAAATACATCCCTCGTTGGCTTCGCACATCACTCCGGCTGCGTCACCGCGTAACACGGTCCTGAGCGCCGCATTACCGGCCTTCATTTCAGAAATAGGTCGTAGGAGGAACATTCTTCACTGGAAGTGCAGGTCAATCAGGTTTGTCCTACAAATGAATTCACGCAGCACCACTTCCGTAAGCGCCTGCGGCACAACCTCATCACCCGAAAATACTGTTATAAAGATCCTCCGCAAAGCTTGTTTTCAGCGGTTCTCCCCTTATTATTCTGTACGTCCTGCTTCCGTCATGCTTTCTTTCAGCCCTGAGGAATTCAGCATCTGCCGGATTCTTCCTGTAAAATCTGTCTGCCGCCTCATTATTGTGTGTCACAAACAGGATTTTTATTCCATATTCCATAAGTCCACCTAAGGCCTGAGAGGCGATTTCGGCACCATTCCTGTTGTCTGTTGAGGCAAAAGATTCATTGAGCAGCAGCATCGATCCATGACTCAGGTGATCTACGATATCACTGAATCGTTTCAATTCCTCGTCAAGCTTCCCCATTCTCATTTCAGCATCTTCCTCCTTTTTGAAATGGGTGAAAATGCCGTCAGATACTTCACATTCATAGGACCCGGCGGCCACGAACATTCCGCATTGCATCATCAACTGAGCCAAGCCAATGCTTCTCAGGAAGGTTGATTTGCCTCCTCTGTTGGCACCGCTGATTATTATCAGTTTCCTGTTTCTTGCATCGAGGTCATTCGCTACGATTCTACCGCCAAGCCTCAGGGCGAGAGAGATATCATACAGCCCTGTGAAGGAGAACATATTTGAATTAAGTTCGTAAGGTAATGGCATGCAAAACTGTAAACCATTCCGGTTCAGTTGATCATGCAGATTGAGACATCCGATATAGAAACCTAACTCACCACGAAAGTCGTTGAAGAAACCAAGCACATGACTGACTGATTCCGAGAGCATCAACGTGGCATTGCCTATTACCTTGTCCCTGAGGGCTGAAAGAGATTGAGAACTGTTATAATCCCGCGGATCGATGGTAAAGACATACTGGTCCCTTTTCCCTGAAAGAATCCGTTTCACATCACGTCTTCCTTCTCTTCTCTTGTGAAGTCTATAATCCGCTCCGATGTTCCCCATACCCAGACGGGCAGTCGCCAGAACACCATTATTGAATTCGAGTTCATCAAGATGGTTTTCTACATTCCTGATGTATTCGTCGCTGAACTCCGTTCTCAGCATCGCCAGAAGCGACCTGAAACCTTCGGATTTGAATTGTTTGGAATAAAAATCTGCGATGTGCCTCAGATCCCTTAGTGCATTGAACAGAATGCGCATTATGCTTGTTGATGTGCTGAGATGAATTAAAGGCCGGTTGCCTGTCAGCCAGAAGTCTTTTTTCACCGTTTCAATCGTCTTAACAACAATGTGATAAAGATCTCTTACCTGCGGATACACTGATGTGCAGTCATTTAGCACTTCCTGACGGTATCTGATTGTTGCAGTATCCATTTCCCCGCACAAAATAACGGCTTTGGCGACTGAATAGATATAGGAGTCGCCAGCAGACATCACCTTCAATATTACATCCAGGTCGAGATCGTGCAGCAGTTCCTGCTCATTGTAAGGAAGGTTCTTTTTCCAGTCGAAATTACGATCCCTGAAAAGCAAGAAAACATTCATGACATCAACCTCCCTCTCAACTGATCGTAAGTCAGTCCGTATTTTCTGGCCATATGGATGGCATAAGAATCTGTATCCGGTCGCTTTCTTACGAGTTTGTAAGTCGAAATATCAGGATTATGCGGGTCAACCTCATTTGTCATACACACTGTTTTGTCGAATTCGATGAGATCGTGAATGAAAGTCACGTAAACACAAATGCAGCCTATTTTTTGTATCGTTCCCAGAATTTTCTTGCCAATGGCTGAGGCATCCTGCAAAGTGCACGAACTGAGCATTTCGTTTATGATTATCATGCTTTCAGCTGTGCTATGCATAATGACATCATGGATTCTGAGCAGATCATCTTCGAGTCCGCTTCTCAGATTTTCGCCCGCCTCCTCTTTCTGGAAATGGGTGAAAATTTCGTCGACGATACACAGCCGAGCATAACTCGCGGGTACGGGCAGGCCCAGGCATCCCAAATATTCGATCTGGGCCAGGGAGCTTGCGAAGGTAGTCTTTCCCCCCTGATTGCGGCCTGTCACAACAACAATACGCTCGTCACCTTCGAGAAGGAAATCATTGCATATCACCTTCTCCCTCTTATGGATGAGAACGGAAGCGAGTGCAATATTGAAACCATCCCGAATAAGTATATTCCTGTCTACTTCAGAAATTGAAGGGATGCAGAATTTCAGATTTGCGCTCTCCATCGGGACGATGTAGTCGATGTAGGACAGATAGAACTGTATTTCCCTGTAAAATCTCCGAATTGCAGGATTCACATAATCAGAATATTTTTCAAAATATGCTTTCAGTTTCTGGAAAACGGCAGGATAGAATTTTGCTATCAATTCCACGAGGATTGCCTCAACATGATTTATATCATGGTGACTTGGTGTTCTAACCTTGACCATCTCGGATTTATCATTCTTGAATTTTTCAAAAACCCCGGCTAATTCCGCTGTGTAATCCTGTGCGGGTGCAAACCTCCTTATAATGACCCCATCACTCTTAATGATGAGTGAATACTCCACGTTTAGCAAATCCTTCTCCAGGGATTCGGTTTCCTTTGCAAGCATTTTGAATTCATCCGAGTTTACATATTCAGTCAGTAAATCTGCAAATGCCAGGAATCCAGCCGATTTAAAATCGGCGCGGA
This sequence comes from Candidatus Sysuiplasma jiujiangense, assembly GCA_019721075.1. Lineage (NCBI taxonomy): Archaea > Methanobacteriati > Thermoplasmatota > Thermoplasmata > Candidatus Sysuiplasmatales > Candidatus Sysuiplasmataceae > Candidatus Sysuiplasma > Candidatus Sysuiplasma jiujiangense. Next base: position 7,834 of record JAHEAD010000014.1, on the reverse strand, counting down.
CTATTGCTGCTGAAAGGGCGGCCACGGCATCGCAATAAATTTTTGCAGAGTCCAATATCTCCCTTTCCTTCTGATATTCGTACGGATACCGGCTGGCAGAACGAATCCTGCTCTCCGTTCTCTTCATTGCATGGGCAAAATCCCTTATGAGCTCGAGTTTGGTCTGATCCTGGAGGTCCTGAAATATCTGCTGGCGGTAGACTACAGCCTCTTTTCCAGCCAGCAGGCGATAATAAAATTTCTCCAATTCGTACTCTTTGTATTTGTGATTGGAGGTGATATCACTTACGACACGATCCAGATTCAAATCCGGGAACGAATCGGGTGCTTCAACCTCGTCCTTCCAAGCTTTCGCATGTTCAGGCAACCACAGTATGCTGTGAAATTCCAACCGGCTGACCTCCTCTGATTATTAACATCACAATGGCAGGAGTTATCAGCCAGCATCCGGCAGTCGAAAGGAAACTCCATTCCTTTGTTGAATCAAAGGGGGAAATTATATTTATATATTGCTGCCGATTCAAAGCGCGTGCGTGTCATCAGACTGTCCGGCAGGAAAATGAAAAACTGATGAGCATCTTCACTTTGTGAAATCTGTTTTGAAAGAGACGGAGGATGCTGAATCTGTTTCAGCCCTGTGATTCATGGCATCATTTGTTTGAATCTACTTTTCCCTCCCTTCAAGGTTCACTGAATTCAAATAATTTCAACTGGAAAATTTTAAGAACAGGTATCATTTGGACTCAATCATCGCCACTGCAAATCAATGCTCCCTTAGTGTAGAGGCCAATCATGCGGGGCCTTCGACCCCGCGACATGGGTTCAAATCCCATAGGGAGCATACTCAATTTGGGTACAAATACGGTAATAAACTCCCGATCAGAGTATTTGTATATAGTTCCGTAGTACAATTCATTTATAATCATGTTTATATTCAATTGCAGTTACAAAAATTATATAGCTAGGCAGATAATTCCGTTCAGCGATGGCTGCTGAAGGGAAGAAGGAACAGAAACCGCACGTCTCGCAGCTTGAGAAAACAACAATACATCTCACTGCAGAGCGTGATGAAGCGCTGAAGAGGGCCGATGTTCTCAGGTCGGAGAATGGAAAACTGAGATCTGAGATGGAACAGCTGCTGCACAGGCTGCTGCTTCATGAAAACCACATACCCCTTCCATCCCTGCAGAAGAATGAGAAGAAGCAGGAAGAAAAGGCGAAGAAGAAACGTGGCGCACCCTAAGAACACATGGGCGCCACCAGGAAGATGCCCGAACACGATGGGACTGTCACAGTCACTGCAGAGAAGTGTAACGAATGCGGCAACACCGATCTCGGAGAGCCTGTGAGAACAGAGAATAAGACAACAATAGACATTCTGCCGCCGCAGAAGGTGAAGATCACCGAGTTCATACCCGATGTGTACAGATGCAGCTGCTGCGGCAAGGAGTTCACGGCAAGACACACGGACTGCCCGCAGAAGGGTACGCTTGGCATCCACATGCTCGCCTGCATAACGATGCTCAAGTACCATCTCAGCGGGCCGATAAGGAAGATACAGGAGTTCCTCGCAGTCAACAACAACTTCAGCATAAGCACCATGGGCATCAATAACGCACTCCTCCGTGTCGGCGACGCATGCCGCTCCGAATATGATGCGGCAAAGGAGCGCATCCGCAATGCGAAATGAGTGCACATTGACGGGATCGGCATGGCAGTCAGCGGCGACAAAATGGTGTCTCTGGATATTCCGTTCGAATGAGAACGATGTGCTCGCCGTCATAACGGATCCGAGGGGAAGGAAAGTCGTCAGGGAAGACATGTGGGATGGTTTTCATGGTCCTGCAGTTGTTGACGAATGGAGCACATACGGTAATCAGACTGCAATACAGAGATGCTGGGCGCATCTGCTGAGGGAGGTCGCGCATTCAAAGAGGCATCTGAGCATGGCAGTGCGCTTTCAGAACGCATGCACACCATGTTCACCGAACTCAAGAAATTGCAGGAGAGCAATCCTCCAATGAATGCCGGGGAAGATGCGAAGCAGAAGCCCGACAGCGTCATAGAGAAACTGGTCGAGGAATACAGTGAATACACGGAACTGTCAAAACCCGTCACTTACATACGCAACGGCCTCGGACACTGGTACACATGCCTCCTCTATCCGCGCATGGAGCCGACGAACAATCTGGGCGAGCAGGCAATAAGGGAGCATGTCCTCATACGCAAGATCACAGGAACATTCCGTTCAGAGAACGGATCACAGAACTACCAGTACATAGCATAGCTCCTCGCAACATGGAAACTCAAGGACATGAACATGTTCGAGGAGCTTGAGAAACTGATGAGGCAGCGGCTCTGTCTCTCAACAGGTACAGACCGTGGATGAGATTATTGAGAAATATCGCGGCATATTTGATAAGGAACTATACAAATACAGATATTAATATCAAAATGACATAAACATGCAGGACATGGCGGAATGTTGACATCGTCAGTAGCGGCGAAAAGGAATTTCGCAGAGGTTCGTGTGCTTTGTGTTTTGATGGCTGTTCTGCTCTTCGCACCTACCTCATATGCGGCCCTGAACGGTCTGCCTATCTCAGGACCGGCGTCCGGTAATGCGCATGCTAAATCGACCGGTCAGCTGAATAAATTGCTGCCGAGGCGTCCCACTCCCGCCCAGGAGTCGATTATCAAAGATTTTCCCGGCACTTCATTTGGCAATTCATCACATGCTCACTCTACCCTCTCTAACTCCGGCAATAATGCAATTTCAGGCGCCTATCAGACTCTGTCACTTGAAAATAGCACTCTTCTGCAGGGCAACAACGGAAACCTTCCGTTGATTGTTCAGCCTTATTCCATTGTTTATGATAATCAGAGCGGCAACATCTACATCGGGGACGGCGGCGGAAGCTACATTTATGTTATACGCAACGGAACAATCGTAGAAGGAATAAACACAGGCCTGAAAGGGATTGCATCCGAGACCTTCGATTATTCCAACGGCTGGATATATGCTTCAAGCAACAGCCAGACCGGAGGAGTAGCAATTATCAACGGAACAAAGGTCGTTGCCATACTCAACATAACCAACAGCACTTTCGGCGGCCCATCTGAGATGGCCTATGATCCAGTAAATCAGATCGTCTATGTTGCAGACTACCACATCATGTATGAAGTCAAAGGACTTCAAATAGTCGGGGATTTTCCGACCAACATTTCGATCGGTCTGTACATGACATTTGACCCTTCCGATGGATATATTTACGCTGACGGATTGCTTCACGTATACGTAATCTCAAACAACAGCGTTATTTCTTCTATCTCCGGTTTTGAAATTGCTGGTCAAATTGCATACGACCCGGCCTCTGGCGATCTGTATGTGGCCAACTACTATTCGGAGCAATACATTTTTGTCATCAATGGTTTGAGCATTGTTGGATATATACCGCTTGCAAATCCAAACGACAGTAATACGTTTTCCCTCGGCATGGCTTACGATTCAGCTAACGGATACATCTATGCGAGCAATGAAGCGAACTCCACCGTACTCCGGATAAAAGGGCTGAGCATAACAGCGGCTTACAGTGGCAGCGGATTCATGGGGCGCCTGATCTTTGACAGCCTTGACGCCTCCGTCTACGCCATAGATGATGCAAGTCCGTCCTATCTGATCATCATAGGGGCAAACGGCGTCGTACGTGACGTGCCTCTCTCGATCCTGGCAAGAGGAATCGCTTACAATCCTGAAAACAATATGCTGTACGTCTCCGACGCAGTTAACAACACGGTAATTCTCATCTCCAACAATACCGTCAAAGGCTATTTGCCGGTTTTTGGCCAGAGCCCGGACGATGTTCTCTACGACTCTGCGTATGGTTATGTTTACGTCAGCGATACAGGCTCTTCGGAGGTCACTGTTCTGAACGGCATGGGAGTTGTGAAGGTAATACCGGTAGGCGCAGAACCCACTGCAATGACACTTTCCAGCAACGGATCGGTGTTTGTTGCTGATAGCGGGGACGGGCAGATCACGATGATCAGCGGCCTTGAGGCCGTAACAAACATCACTGCGGGGACTCCTCAGAGCCTTCCATATTCAATTTCATTCAACGATGCAAGTGACAAACTGTATGCCGCAGTTGATAACTACTGGACCTTATCAATATTCGGCAACAATTCGCTATACGAAAACGTTTCATTGCCGAGCATCGCCTGGGATCTGCTCTACGATCCTCTCAATAACCTGACATACGCATCATTGCCACGGCTTTACGAGATAGCGGTCATTTACGACGGTGTTATTGTCAGTTTCATCCATCTTTCAGATTATGCACTGAACCTCACTTTCAATCCAAGAAACGGTCTTATCTACGCGCTTGAACCCCATGGTGTAGTGCAGGAGGTCAGCGGACTCAACCTTACAGGACAAATAGCTGTTGGAAGCAATCCCTCAGCAGCAGCCTACGACAGTTCTAACGGTCTTTTCTATGTCTTAAACACGAACTCCCAGTCCATAAGCATTGTTCAGTCAAAGCCGTACAAAATGAATTTGGTCCAGTTCAATGAAAGCGGTCTGCCTCAAGGTTCTCTCTGGAATATCAGTGTTTTTGGACTTAAGGAGAGCGCCTATGGCAGTTCTGTCGCATTCGGTCTGCCAAACGGTACATATGATTTCCGGATTTCCACCATCTATCCGGGCAAGGGATTTGGTTACATTCCATCTGCTTTCAGCGGTAATTTCACTGTTGCCGGCAGCAACACATACCTGGATGTCGTATTTATCAGGGAAAACTTTACCAATGTCACTTTTTTCGAATCTGGTCTTCCTTCCGGTTCAAACTGGTGGATCAACACTTCCTACGGGCAGAGTTACAGTTCTAACTCGAGCAAACTGGTTTTGGCCGAGCCAAGAGGCAATTTGAGTTTCGTTGCACAGGGTCCCAGCAGGACATGGATGTCAGTTTCCGGGTCGCTCAACGTTACAGCAGCCCCCTCTAGACTGTACATTTTTTTCAGACTCTTTGTTACCAACGTAACCATCCATATCTACACACCTCCCTATACACCTCTAGGAAGTTTACCGATACCAAACGGCACAGTGTTCTATCTGAACCTCACTGGTGGTCCGTCACTGCAGTTCACCCTGGGAGAAAGTTTCGTCGGGACAACTCACTTGTATGCAGTTAACGGGACGTATAGTTACACCCTCTCTGCCAGCGGATACAAGTTTTATTATCAATTTTTTGGTTTTCAGTATGCTGAAAATGATTCAGGCAATATCAGTTACTACACCGGACCAGGCGGTAACAGGCTTCCTGTGACCGGTCCGACTGGCCTGATGTATGCAGATCTTGCAATCCAGCCCCTGTTTTATGCCGTGACCTTTTTAATGAAGGGCCTGCCTCCGAACACAAACTGGTCCATTGATTTGCACAGCCCGTTGTACCAGACATTCTTCCCTGCTTTGGGCAACTACTCTGATTCCTACAGAACGAATGGAACATCCATAACCGTATACCAGTTTCCAGGCAACTACTCATATTCCGCAGCTGCAAATTACCATTATCAAAATATTTCAGGACGGTACACGCTGGACAAGCCGATAATGCTTGACGACGAGTTTAGCTCTGAATTCATCATATTTGTTCAGACGGTACCCGGTTATACTTTTGATCTCAATTTCTCGGAAGTTGTCTTCAATCTCACAGTTGCTGAATCGGGTATTCCTCCGGGAATGACCTGGAGTTTCATGTTGAATGGCACAGTTTATTCAACTGATCAGGCGTACGAGAATTTCTCTCTGCCCTACGGTAACTATACTTACACCCCGCGCAATCTTTCGGCATACTACGCTACGATCGGCTCGGGAGTCGTTTCCATTGAAGGGAACCGCTTTCTTTCTATCCACTACCTTAAGTACGCCCACCTGGTATTGTTTTCCACGCAAAATGCCACCGTCTTTGTTGACGGCAGATACGTTCCGACAAACCAGGGATATGTCGACATCAAACTCGCTGCCGGAAACTACACGGTAGAATTCGTGACAGCTGAAGGCGATTTCTATCGGAATCTCAGTCTGTCGCCCGGGCAGACAGCGGTTGTGACCAACCCGGCTCAGCCTGCCAAAGCAGTTTCCCCGGCAGCATATCTGCCCGTGTGGCTGGCCGATTTGCTGGCCGCCCTGATTGTCGGCGAAGCGGCTGTCATTGCGTTAATTGCCGTCAGGAAAAGAGGGAAGCCGTAGTGTCCTGCCCTCCTCTTCTGACTTTTACTTATGTGGGCGGATTCGAACACAGTTCGCAGGATGGCGTAGTTTTGCCTCCGGAGCCAGAAATGCAGCACTATATCATTCAGCCTGCCATCCTTTAATCATGAGGGATGAGATGCATGGAATCTGGGCACTGATGCCCACTCCGCTCAATGCAAGAGGCGAGGTTGAAACTGAAAGTCTTGAAGCACTTGTTGATCGTCTCATCACGCGAGGCATGGACGGCTTGTTTCCGCTTGGAACCGCCGGCGAATTTGCGTTGCTTTCTCCTGAAGAACGGCATCCTTTGTCCAAACCCACGGCTTTGCCTGTTTTTTGTAGACACTGACATACGCTTCTATTGCACTTCTGAGTTCGGGCACACTTCTGAAGCTGCCGCGCTTTATGCTGCCGTTTGTCAGTTTGGAGAGCCGTCCCTCCACCATATTCACCCACGAAGAACTGGTCGGAGTGAAGTGCATGTGGAAACGGCTGTGGCGTTTCTGCCACCTCCTCACTTCGGGTGTCTTGTGTGCGCCCAAGTTGTCCAGCACCACATGGATATTCGGTTCCCGCTCCGTATTTTCCTCCATCATGCAGAGGAATGATAGGAATTTCGTGTGTGTATGCCTGTTCGTGAATGCTGTGACTACCTTGCCGTCCAGTATGTTGAGTGCGGCATACAGGTCGACGGTGCCGTTCCGTTTGCAGTCGTTGGATGTGCCTTCGGGCAGTCCCGGTCTCATCGGCAGCATCTTCTGTGTCCTCTCCAGTGCCTGTGTCTGCGGCTTCTCGTCGATGCTGAACACGACCGCCTTCTCGGGCTGATGCATGTACAGTCCGACCACATCCATCAGCTTCTCCCCGAAATGAGCGTCTTGGCTGAACTTGAATGAACGTGTCCTGTGCGGCTGCAGATTATTCTCGTTCCAGACACGCTGGACGGTCATATGGCTTATGCCGAGCTTTTCAGCAAGCAAGCGCGTCGACCAGTGTGTCATGCCATCCGGTTTGCTGTTGAGCGTCATGTCCATTATCCTCTTCCTCTTACCGGGAGGAAGGTTCGACGGCCTTCCGGATCTTGGCGCATCCTCCATTATGCCCTTCATACGCATGAGAGCGAAGCTCCTGCGCCACAGTCCGGCAGTCAGTTTATTTACAATGCAGAGCGGCGGCAATGTCCCTGTCCTCCATTCCACCGCCGGCGAGAAGGACGATCTTCGATCTCTGCACAAGCCTGTGGGGAACGGCCTGCCCTCTTAACCAGTGCTCCAGTGTTTTCCTTTCATCATCTCTCGGTGTGATTGAGGGAGCCACTCGCATGACACCATGTAGACGTTGACACCATGTAGATGTTCGATCATACAATACTATCAATGACACTTACATGGCACTAGGTAGGCTGACAGAACCTCCGAACAGGATCGTAATCTTCGTACGAAGATCGAGTGAAATATGCCTGTATTCCTGCTTTCCGGCCCTTTTGCCGCCTGCCCGCCGATCCTGTTATAACGTTCCGCCGCGAATCCACCCCTGATGCAGGGTGTGCTGAACAGGGAGCGACTCTACAGGTCGCTC